>JAFDJF010000471.1 GCA_019307645.1 Deltaproteobacteria bacterium | reverse complement strand
ATCTCCTTGGCGATCAGGTCCATTTGGGAATCGATTGCAAACACCGGTTGCATGGCGCCGTGTCCGCGCATCGCCCCTGTAACCGGCAGGTTGGTATAAACATGACGACCATTATACTTGTAATTAGGTATCCTGTAGGGCAGCGTGCCAAGGATGCCGGTGATCATGGTGGTGACCACATTGTAGCTGTGGTGAGCTCCACCATCAAGGGTGGTACTGATCTCCACAGCAACTATTTTCCCGTCTTTTTTCACGCCGGTCTTCACGTCCATGACCATGGCAGTCTTTTGACGGGAATTAATAAAGGTTTCCTTCCGGGTGTAGATGATCCTTACCGGTTTACCGGTTACCTTGGAAAGCAGCGCAGAACAGAACTGATCTCCCATCAACTCCAGTTTGCACCCAAACCCGCCACCCGTAAAGGTCCGGATCACCCTCACATCACCCTCCTTCATGCCAAGGGCCATGGCCAGCAGACACTGGACAAAATACGCGGACTGGGTGGTCGTCCAGATAGTCAGTTTGCCGGTCGGGTCGAATTTGGCAACAGAACCGCAGGGCTCCATGGGAACATGCTGCACCACCTGCGTGCTGAAGGTATCCTCCCGGATAAAATCACATTCATCCCAGGCGGTATCCACATTACCGACTTCAATGCGGCGATTCACACTGATATTGTTTTTGATACCCTCATGAATCTCAGGGGCACCATCCTTAATGGCGTCATCGGTGGTCAGAAGTGCAGGCAGCACCTCATATTCCACATCGATCAGATCCAGTGCCTCGATGGCCGTATCTTCATCAATGGCGGCCACAGCGGCAACCTCGTCGCCCACATAACGGACCTTGTCCGTGGCCAGGCCCTGTTCATCCATGGTCTCTTCCCGGAGCCGCCAGAGACCGTATCTGACACCAAGGGTGTCTTTGCCGGTGACCACCGCTTTTACGCCGGGCAGTTTCTCAGCCTTGCTGGTGTCGATACTGATGATTTTCGCATGGGCATGCGGGCTCCTTAAAATCTTCCCGTACAGCATTCCGGGAAACTTGATGTCGGCTGAATATCTAGCGGCACCTGTAACCTTTACACCACTTTCGATCCTTGGAACGGGTTTTCCTATTATTGAAAAATCTTTTTTAAGCACTTCCCTGTTTCTCAACCAAAAACCCTTTGCAGGAGATAACTTTCTATCTACTTGTTGTACTTCGCTCATATTTTTTCCCTCCATTGCGCAATGCTTGCAGGCTATTTAGTGTCTGGACGAAAACTATCAAGGAAGATCAAAATTTTAACCGCAGGAATATATGTAATATTTTGAGGATTAAAATTTTTTTCTGACGCAGAGATTGACGAAAAAGACAGTTTTCGTTCGGGCACTATTTAGTTTGGTCCAGGGCTTGTCTTATAGCCCGTTTCGTCAGCACCTTCACCATCTCTGTCCGGTAAAAAGCTGAACCGCGAACATCGTCTATGGGCGTCGCTTCCTCAGAGGCGGTTTTCCCGGCTTCTTCAATCAGACCGTCTTCAATCTTTTTCCCCTTGATAAGGGCTTCAGTCTTCTTAGCCCTTATGGGTGTGGGGGCAACGGCACCCAGTGTTATTTTGATGTCGCTGCACGTGCCGCCATCCATGGTGATTACTGTGCCAACACCAACAATTGCCAAATCAACAGCAACACGGGACATCTTGAAATAGGCCCCGGTCGTGTTGGCCGGCTGGTTGGGCACTTGAATCTCAATCAGGATTTCTCCGTCTCCAAGAACCGTCTGGCCGGGCCCTGTAAAAAAGTCCTCCAAGGCAACAACCCTTTCCCCGTTCGGGCCGGCGATTTTAACCTGAGCACCCAGGCAAATAAGGATAGGTGCAGTATCAGCTGAAGGGGCGGCATTACACAGGTTTCCGCCCACCGTTCCCATATTCCGGATCTGAACCGTCGCCATCTTACCGGGAACTTCGGCCAGACAAGGAAATTTCTCCTTAGCAATCGTGGAATTACCCAGGGCGGTAAGTGTCGTGAGGGCTCCGATCCTTATGACGTCAGCATCAGTCTCAATATAGTCCAGATCACTGATGTTGCGCAGCCCTATAACGTATTCCGGAGTTATTACTCTTTCTTTCATAACATTCATTAAATCGGTTCCCCCGGCCAGAACCTTTGCCTTGTCGCCATGTTGTGCCAGCAAAGAACAGGCCTCTTGAACCGTCTGCGGACTTAAATATTCAAACTTTGGAAGCCTCATTTCGTTCCTCCTTCCTGTTCAGTTGCTAAAACGGCCTCGACAATCTTTGTATAACCCGTACATCGGCAGATGTTGCCGGCAATGCCCATTCGCACTTCATCCTCGGTGGGATTGGGATTTTCTTCCAGCAGTGCAGTGGCAGACATCACCATGCCCGGCGTGCAAAATCCGCACTGGATGGCCCCACGGGCGATAAAGGCCTGCTGAACCGGTGAAAGTTCTTCACCATTTGCAATCCCTTCGATGGTGCGGATCTCCCTTCCCTCCGCCTCCACCGCCAGTGTCAGACAGGAAGACACGGTCTTTCCATCAATGATGACGGTGCAACTGCCACAATCCCCTTGATTACACGCTTCCTTGGTCCCGGTCAGGTCGAGCTCCTCCCGCAACACCTCTGCCAGCGTGCGGTACGCCTGAACTGCAACCTCGTAAAGCTCACCATTTACATTTAACTGTATCAAACGCTTCACAATGAATTACCTCCTTAGTTAGTGTCCATCCAGAAATGGACATTTCCGGATGGAGCAATTAGCCTTTAGCTATTAGGCATTAGCTTAACTTATTGTTATTTCAAGTTGTTTTCAACAGCTAAATCCTAAAAGCTAACAGCTCTCATTCATAAATTTTATTTATGGATGGGCACTAGTTAATATTTAATCATGTGCACCACCCGGCCGAGCGGGTGTGGGACAGAATTTGACATTTTCTCCAAGCTTGTTGCCTTTGTGGCTGACATGCGACATAATCGTTTGCATGTGAACATTCGTTAGCAGACAATCCATAGTGTGTCAAGCAAGAAATTGAGACATCAGGAAAAAACACTAGGAGACTGTCCGAAAATAGCAATTTTTTCCAAAATCGAGGAATGCCCGAAAAAATTACCACAGGCATATAGTTGATATTCCGAGGATAATTTTTTTGGACATGACGAAGAGTTTGGGGAAAAGGGCATTCTCGGACAGCCTCCTAGCGATACATTGATCTTTTCGGCTCTCTTTAAACTAATTTTGCATCCTGACACTCAGATTTTATTCAGAACTCAGTGGGTCTGAAAACGCAAGACCTCAGAGATAAACTATTTATTTCAATGGATTGCAACTGAGGATTGAGACAAGATACGTTTAACATGACATGTCAAAAAGGGAAGTTATTTGTGCGGGAACCCTCAGAGTTTCGGTAAAAATATTTTTCCAGTCATTGGCGCCCATATTCAAGCCAAATTTGTCCGCAAGAAATGAGGCCATTCAAAAAAGGGCTCATATCAGCACCTTTTTAAGACCTTTGCCAATAATGCCCGAGAATAAAAGACCATGAAATGGCGCATGAAAATCTCAATTCAGTTTTCACCCCACCGCTTAAACAGATTGTGCTCTATTCCAAAGTAGTCAAATATTTTTCCTATTGTCTGATCGATGATATCGTCAATGGTTTTTGGCTGATGATAAAACGAAGGCACAGGGGGCAGGATGTGCGCTCCCATATCCGCAGCCATGGTCATGAGCCTCAGATGCCCTTTGTGCAACGGTGTCTCTCTCACCATGAGCACCAGTTTCCGCTTTTCTTTCAGGGTTACATCTGCCGCTCTGACGAGGAGGTTGTCATTGTAAGAGTTGGCAATGCCGGACAATGTCTTGATCGTGCACGGAACAACCACCATGCCCTCGGTCAAAAACGAACCACTTGCAATGCTTGCCCCCACATCCCCATTGTCATGAACGCAGGTGGCCATGGATGCAACCTCATCGGCGCTATAGGCTGTTTCGATCTCAATATTTTTTTTCCCGGGTTCAGAGATAACAAGGTGTGTCTCAATTTGTTTTTTGTCTTTTAATAAGGCAAGCAATCTCACGCCATATATAACACCGCTTGCACCTGCGATCCCGATAACAATTCGTTTTGGCATAAATGTCCTTATGATCTCGTTTGAAGGTTATAATGGCACGAGTTGTGGTTCGCGCATAAACATGTTCACAATTATGCGCGAGCCTTTAGGGCCGCGGAAAAAACTAATTAAGGTCTGAATGAAAATTAGGATTTTTATTCAAGATCACGGAAGATATTGCCGAAAAAAACAGTTTTCGTTCGAGCGTTATATACATTCCAACAGAAATATTATCTCAGTGTCATACATCTGTCTCCATCCTTCCATCAACAGCTACCAGTCCTTTTCCCTCTTCAAATATTTTAACTGGATTAAGATCCAGTTCTGTTATTTTCGGGAAATCTGATAAAAGGATTGAAAACCTCTCCAGGGCATCAACGAGAGCACCTATGTCAAAGGGTTTTTGCCCTCGAACACCTTTA
>JAFDJF010000470.1 GCA_019307645.1 Deltaproteobacteria bacterium | reverse complement strand
ACCCTTGTGGGTCGAAATGGTAACGGTTCCGCCTGCTGTTGAGAACTTTAAAGCGTTATCCAAGAGATTCGTAAATACCCTTCGCAAACGGTTCTCGTCTGCGCTGATGATCGGTAATTCTTCAGTATTATCAAGACGTAAATTGACATCATGTTTTGAGGCTTTGACTTGATATACGTCAAAAAGCTCCATCAGTTGCTTATCCAGGGATGTTGGGCTAACGTTAAGCTGCAATTTCCCGAGCTGCAAGCGGGAAAACTCAAGAAAATCATTAACCAGGAATTCCAGTTTCCCAGCTTCTTCTTTCACAATATTAAGGTACTTTTTCTGTTTCTTTTCCTCAACAGCGGATCCCATTCGTAAGAGCCTGAGAACAAACCCCCCAATGATGGTAAGAGATGACTTCATATCATGAGCAAACATGGAAATGATATTGTCTTTTTCCCGTTCTAATGCCTTTATAATGGAAATGTCCTGAAAGGATTCAACACCGCCCACAAGTTTTCCGTCATTGTCAAATAGCCCTGCCGTATTCAACCTCACAGGGATTATTTCACCCTTCTTGTTATGTATATTTGTCATGAGCAGTGATACAGAGTTGTTACCTCGCAGGACCGTCTTTAACGGACAATTCGCTTTACACATGCCGCCTTGAAGGATATCGCCACAGTAGCTACCTATGGCCTCAACTGCAGAATAACCGGTCACCTTTTCCGCCCAGGGATTAAAACCGGTGATCCTTAAGTCCGAGTTAACAGTCAGAACAGCGGTTGGGACACTATTAATTACAAATTTATAGAAGGTCAGCGCTTGAGCATCCGCTTCTTTTGCTGCTGCTGTATTTGAATTATCCCCATTAATGGACATAGAACCTCCTCAACTTAGGGCTCGCGCAAAAATGTGAATTTATTTTTGCGCGAACCCTTAGTTGACTTGAGAATTGCATTTTGATTCTTCAGTGGGTCTATTACCGTTACAGCCCGGAATCGATGTGGCCCGGCCCGCCACACTCAGGGAGGTAACAAGTCACGTTTTTGAAATTATTCCTCTCTTCACATTCAGGGCACACATCCGGAGGAACTGACGCGGTGAAAAGAAAACCGCACTTGCCGCATTTCCAGTACGTCAATCCGCACTCAGGACAGATATCTCCTTTGAATTTTCCATCTGCCGCGTATCCGCAGTGTGCACACACCCATTGATCACATGTTGCTCCTATGTTTTCCATTTTGACTCCTCCTTTGAGCACCTAGTTTTAGATATCGGTGGGTTAATGAAACCTGGCAAAAAATTATTGTAACTGGTTCAAGGTTCCATGGTTCACAGTTCACGGTTAACTGATTAAAACAAAACAGTTATAAAACATTTAAGCATAACACATTTAAGCATAACACATTATACCCATATCCGGGCATCAGCTCAGCCCTTCTAAAACCCCATGGCAAAAAGCGTCGCTCCTACTGCAATTCCGAAGGCAAGATTGAATCCCTTGATAAGCATTGAATCTTTGAGACTATAAGAAAGCAGAGGGAGCATACCATGGCCGTCCTGGACAAATGATGCGGTAAAAAGAACGGAAAACGGTACCAATCCCTGAGAATACATCATCACAAATATCAAATGCGGCCCAGACTCAGGGATTAAACCAATCAATGCCCCGATTAAGAGTACCCACACCATATGTTCTCGGATAAAAACATCCAGATCCCAAAAAGACAAACCCCAATGGACAAAACACAGGGCGCCAAAGGTCCACAAAAAAACCCTAAAAATGTGCCTTTTAATAATGTGATCCCAGATATGGGAATGCAAGTAGTGCTCGGAAACAATCATAGCTATGTATAATGTGCACAGTGACAAAGAAATAAACGTGATGCGTTTCCAGGTCCAATCGGGTCCGCCAATTATTCCGGTTAAAACCAGTACCAGAAAGGAGCCAATCATCAAAAGCAAAAGAAAGCGTGTAAAAGAAAGAGACTTAATATTGTTCCACTGATTTTCTGGGTTAAGAATTTCACCAAGCCCTTCCCCATTTTCCATGCCGGCCAGACATTCCTCACAATCCGAGTCAAGGCAAGATTCACACGGAACAATCCTAAGCACCCTGATAATTTTATCGCTGATCCAGGCAAAAAAGATACCGCATACAAACAGCAACCCGAAAAGCAACAAGGCTGTACCCGGAAACTGTGTCAGCATGACAAACGCCTCATCTCCTGACGTTGCGATCATTCCACCCACTATGGCCCCGAAAGAGATCATCCCGTGGACATAAAGGGATACGTTCATGAAGGCTCCCAGGCAACCGGGGGTAGAACCAAGAAGTGATGCCAGCGTATACTGGCGCCAACTGCCTCCCTGCATCATGGTCGAAACGCGCCCTTTGGTGGCGATATCAATAAAGTCCACTAAAAGCATCATCACGAACACAAAAAAACTGATCATCAATGCATGCTTAAAAATTCCTATGATTTCCATTTAATGCCTTTTTTCATGACCCGATTAACCGCACCTTTTTAAAATCGGCTCATAAATTGCATCGTTTGATCAAATCGTTAATGTAGTTGAATGCATCTGTTAATCTGAGGACTCCAACAATATTCCCATCCCTTCTCACAAAAAGAGAATGATGGTGACCCATAACCATCATATGCATGGCTTCTTCCAGGGGAGTCGTTTCGTCGATGAATTCCCCCTCTGTGAGCGTGACCATAAAATCTTTCACTTTTACATCCGCCGCTTTAGCACAGATGCCGCTAAGCGGGTGAACCCAGAGGCTATGCATATCCATCATAGAGGTTAAGAATTGGGAACTGAAACCACTAAAGGAAAATCTCCGTGTGGTGTCCACGATTTTGTTATAATTGGGCTCAAGACCCCTCAGGATGTCTAACTGGGTTATCTTACCCACAACTTCGTTTTTATTATTCAGGACCAATACAGCTCTGTGGAGATATTTATATCTTTTTCGGTCAAGCTCCTCTTGTGCCTTCTCGAGGGCATCAACCGCGTCTTTTAAGGTGGCTTCTTCAGAAACAGTTGCATACTCCTCAAGGGGAACCATCAAATCTCGTGCTGTTGTTTTTTCCATATCAGCTCCCTCCTTTGCATTTACCCTAACCCGGAAAAGCCGGAACCAATTTCTAAGGATTCAAAGGTTATAGCGTTTAAGGGCTGCGGTTACCCTAAAAACAATATGCCTTATTCCCGTGTCATAGCGGTTCCGCACTTTGGACATTGCTGTTCATAGCAGGGAGATCCCAATTGATGGGAAATC
>JAFDJF010000469.1 GCA_019307645.1 Deltaproteobacteria bacterium | reverse complement strand
TATTATGAGCGTAAAAGTAGGGATAAACGGTTTTGGAAGAATTGGACGCGTTTTTTTCAGAGCTGCTCTGGATAATCCTGATGTCGAGGTTGTGGCGATTAATGATTTAACGGATACTCAGACCATGGCCCACCTTTTGGCCTATGATTCAGTGCACGGCAGACTGGATGCCGAAGTGACTGCAAAGGATGGCTCAATTGAGGTCAATGGCAAATCAATTGCCGTTACATCCGAAAAAGATCCCGGCAGTCTGGGATGGAAAGACTCCGGCGTAGACATTGCTGCTGAATGTACCGGTCTTTTCAGGGATCGCGAGAATGCATCAAAACACCTTGATGCCGGTGCGCGTAAGGTCATTATCTCTGCGCCAGCCGGTGATCCGGATATTACCATCGTCATGGGCGTAAACTCTGACGGATATGACCCCGCAAAACATAACATCATATCCAATGCCTCTTGCACAACCAACTGCCTTGCACCGGTTGCCAAGGTACTCAATGAGAATTTTGGTATCGTGTGCGGCCTGATGACAACAACACATTCATACACCGGGGACCAGCGTCTCCTGGACTTCCCGCACAAAGATCTCCGCAGGGCAAGGTCTGCTGCCATGTCCATGATTCCAACCACAACAGGTGCAGCCAAGGCAGTGGCCCTGGTGCTTCCGGAACTGGCCGGAAAACTGAATGGCCTTGCCATTCGAGTTCCGACACCAAACGTTTCTATTGTTGACCTTGTTGTCACAATTGAAAAACCGGGCGTCTCAGTGTCTGATGTGAACAATGCAATGAAAGAGGCTTCAGAAGGGCCTCTGTCAGGCATTCTCGAGTATTGTGATGAGCCTCTGGTTTCAATCGATTTCAACGGTTCAAAGTTGTCTTCCATCTTTGATGCCGGGACGACCCATGTCCTGGAAAAGATGGTCAAGGTCATGTCCTGGTATGACAATGAAACGGGATATTCGAACAGAATGGTCGAACTCGCAGCGATGATAGGCAAACAGCTCTAGGTTTTCCTGGGGACGTCCAGGGGTTCACGGTTCAGAGGTTTGTGGACCACCCGTGAATCCCGCCGGCGGCGGGAAACCTAACAACCTGAGTACAGAGCATTTTAATAGTAGTACCAGATAGTCTGGTAGTCACGGGGATCTTCACCACGGGCCATCAGCTCTTCAAGGTAGTCATAAATGGGGACATCAGTATAGTTGTAGGGAGGCATTGGCTTTATGTTTTTCTCCCAAGGGTGGAACTCGTATATCCGTGAGCCGTCGGGCTTTATCATTACAACCCTGTGATCCTGCCAGGCCCGCAAATGATTCTTGCCCAGCTTCGGAACGTTGAAGACCGCTTCGTCTGTCCTGTCCAAGCCGGGCAGGAGACGGGCTTCCTCTTTTCGTTCCTGAAGAATTCGGGCAATCGGCACCATGTAGCGGCTGGTCTCTTCCTTGCCTTTCATATTAAATGTGTAATAGGGGTCTACGCCTATTAGTCTCATGTCCCGCCGCAATTTTGCCGTCTCAAAACGGCGTGAGTTTTCAATGGTGAACACCTGCTGATTGTAAACGCCGATACCTGCCTTGCGGATTTTGCTGACTGCCTGAGCCGTTTCCGGTGTGATTTCGTAAGGATGTTCAAAATGGGTGACAATCGCGATTTCACGACGTCCGGGATCCCGAAATTCCTCCAGAAGACCAACCAGATCGTCTGTCCAGCGCATGGGCAGTACTACCGGGGTCCTGGTTCCGATCCGTATCCGGTAGATATGGTTCATTTTGGCCAGTTCTGAAATGATTTCCCGCAAACTGTCATCCCTCATGATGCATGGATCGCCTCCCGTGATCAGCACATCACCGATAGTGGGGTGTTTGTCAAACCAGGCAAGCGCTTTGGAAATCATGTCTTTAGTGGCCATTGCCTTTGGATCGAGTACCTGGTCGATTTCCCAGTTGCGCTGGCAGTAAACACATATTTGGGCGCAGGTATTGAAAGGCTTGAGTATGGCGATTTTTGGGTAGCGTCTTGTGACCAGGTCAATGGGCGAAGTGTCATGTTCTCCCATAAAGTCGAACACCACATCACGACGATCACCTTGGGCAGTCATCATTTCAACATAATCAGGCGGAGGAAATACCTGTGCGCGGATTGCGCTGTCAAAGCCGAAAGTAGAATCCCGGTCCATCAGACTGAGATAGTATGGCGTAATGCCAAACGGGATTCTGTTTTTTACCGCCTCTTTTATGCCTTCATGCTGTGTTGGTGTGAGTTCGATCAGGTCTTCCAACGGCTTGATGTCCCGGATGACATGCTTTATCTGCCAGACATAGTCATTCCAGTCTGATTCGCTGCCTCCAAAATATTGAAGTATCCGGGCTTTGTTCGTCGCTCTCCTCTCTATCACGGCAGAATCCAGGCCTGAAGGATATTTTTGAAAGTAAGTGTCCATGTGATCACCGATATCATCCAGTAGGTCAGAGCGTGCTTCTGCGGCTTCATGCCCCTCAAGACGCAGAAAATCAGGGATCCCTTTCTTAGCGCCCTTTGAACCAAAATAGATGTGGGATCTGCCTGCAACGCCCCGGAAAAGATGGATGAACTCCATTAAAAAACCGATCGATACTCTGTGATTCAGTTCCTTCCAGGCTCCCCTGGCGAGTTTCCATAAACAGTCCAGCGCGGACACATTCGAGCGTTTTTCATTAATTGGACCCATGATGCTTTTAAACGTTCGCACACATTCTCGAACCGTTGATTTTTCCAGAATGTGCAGGTCGTTATCAATATCGAAAACTCTCCGTTCCGCTTTATCAAGGTAGGAGAATACGGCATCTCGAGCCTCTTCGAGATGTGAAGCTCTTCTGAGAAGATGGTATAGCTCAAGATTTGCATCCCACAGTCGCGACAACTCCCGGTGATATTCAGCAGTATGAGGAACGCCCACCATTTCATCGGAATCGGCAAAGACATCATCAATAAACTTTGTCTGCACCCATTTGCGACTGGAAACGGCTTTTACTGGTTTCAGGTTTTGATTCTTTTCCGAGCTTTCAAAATTTGAGTTTTTCATTTGACTATCTCCAACATAAGCAGACATAGATGTATGTCATAAAGTCCATCATCTTTGAGGCCTCCCTGAACGCGAAAAGACAGAATTCTGACACATGCCGTTGAAATCAGCATGACAATATTTAACAAAAAACCCTAGTTTAACTTAACCCTAACGTTGCATAAATCCTGTCGCCAAAACCGTTTCACTCGCGCTATAGTGCATGAACTGCGCGTGT
>JAFDJF010000468.1 GCA_019307645.1 Deltaproteobacteria bacterium | reverse complement strand
TAAATCTCGTTGAGATAAATCTCCAGTATTTCATTCTTATCATACATGACCTCCATGGTGAGGGACATGAGGAGTTCCTTCAGCTTGCGGGAGAAAGTTTTTTTCGGAGTCAGGAAATAGTTTTTGGCCAGTTGCTGAGTGATGGTGGACCCACCCTGGCGTATGGCTGCGTGTCGCAGGTTTGTGTAGAGCGCTCTTGAAATTGCCCGCAGGTCCATGCCTTTGTGGCGATAGAAACGAATATCTTCTGCAGCCAATATGGCATATATGAGGTGCCGGGGGACTTCATCAAAGGAAATGATCTGTCTTTGCTCGCGTTCATCGCCAAAAAACGACATCATCTCCTCCGGTTCCAGTTCCAGGATCGGGATATCCTCACCGCCTTCAGGATGCGCGATCGATTCTATCCGACCTCGATCAAACGTAATTTTCACAGGGAACCCCGGCCTCTTTCGAGAAGGTGTGTCGAGGTCATGCAGGAAGATTTCCAGTTCAGAGTCAAAGGCATGCAGCTCACCTTTCCGTAATGGCCTGTGGGGGATTTCCCGGTACCCAAGGAGAGAGAGTTTACTGTAAAAAAGGGGGAGATTGAGCCTTTGTCCCGGATAAAGAATTGTAATATCTGAGAATATCCTGGAGGGGATACTCCAGCGCCGACCACTGAACCGTTTCTCGATCAAAGCTGAAAGATGCCAGCAATACAGCATCAGACATACTGCTGCAGAAACAACCCCCAATGAAACCCATTTAAGCAGACGCTTCCTGAAAAATTTTCTTGAATGCTTTTTCTTTTTAATCAACGTCTTGTCTCATAATTGTCTGGGGATTGGCTGTATATCCAGGCCAGAAGAATCAGGTTTTCCAGGGGAAAATAAATGATCCTTTCTTTAAGGTTGATGATCTCGTAAAAAGTCGTCACTCCGGTGAAAACCGGAGTCCAGACAAGCTGGAACTATCTGATATAACTGGATTCCGGCCTCCGCCGGAATGACGAAGGAGGGTGTTTCCCGACTTTTTACGAATTCATCAAGGTTTGGTTACTACTTAACCTTTACGTTAAAACAAATAAGTTGTCAAAACGCCGGGGCGGATATCCAGGCTCTAAATCCGGTTCTCCTTTAATCGATATCTCTCTAGCAACGTAATATCACGTCACAATTCAATTTATTTATTCGACATCCCGATACCAAGCGACTGCTGTCGGACAGATCTCGCAAGGAACCGTTGGGGCTGCCGAAATATGGGCAAAAAAGGCGAAAACCACTATCAAGTCAAAATAAACGAAAAAGGAAGATGTTGACATTTCCCTATTATTTAAATAGGCTACAAAAACGGAATGGGTTTAAAAGTATGGGTAAACGGGCCGGTTTGTTTCAGATCAAAATAAGCGAACAGTCCCGTCCAGGAGGGGTTCCTCGCGATGGGGAAAAATAGAAAAAAGAAAATCCGTATATTGGTCATCGATGACCACCCGCTTTTCAGAGAAGGGCTCAAGACCATTTTAGGCCGGGATTCGGCATTTGAGGTAGTGGGGGAGGCAGGAACCGCACGGGATGGACTCGATGCAGCCAGGAAGACCAGACCTGATTTTGTGACAGTGGACCTGTCATTACCGGATCAAAACGGTATTGAGCTGACCGCTGAGATACGGGGCTATCTTCCCGAAACACCAGTCATGGTGATCAGCATGCACAGCAATATTGACTATGTCATCCAGGCAATCCAGTCGGGTGCCAAAGGATATCTTCTCAAGGAATCAGCCTCTGACAATCTCATCAAGGCAATTGAATCCATCCTTAAAGGCGAATATTTCCTAGACAGTGCCCTCTCCAATGAGGTGGCAAAACGGCTGATGGACTCTCCTGAAGTAAATGAAAAGATCAGGGACACTGCCTATGGAAGTCTGACGCCACGGGAGCAAGAGGTCATGCGTCTGCTGGCTGAAGGGGTCCCCAGGAAAGTCGTCGCCAAAAGGCTTTATATCAGCCAGAAAACCGTAGAAAACCACACCACCAAAATATTGAATAAACTCTCCCTTCACAATACATTTGAGCTGGTTCGATATGCGGCAAAACTAGGTCTGATCGACGTGGACCTTTGGAAGGCGTAACCCCCCTGCAATAAAGAAACCGGGTCCTGAGGTCCCGGTTTTGTTTTCACCCCGGAGGGGTGTACATAGCCATGCGGTCTTCATAAGTGATCTAAACACGTCCTATCAAGTACGGCAGAGCCTTCTCTCTCTGACCTGGCCCTGGAAACCAGGTTTTAAAAGTCGACTAAAGGGGAACCCTCCCTTGGGTAAACGAAATCAACAAATCAAGGTCGAGACTCTGAGCCGGTTTCTGCTCTATATACTTGCCCGCAGACCGGATGAATTTGGACTTGTTCCGGACAAGGACGGATTTGTAAAATACAAGGAACTGCTCCAGGCCATCCATGAAGAACCGGGTTGGACTTATGTCAGACAATCCCATATTAACGAGGTGCTTTTGGGAAAAGACAGGCCTCTGTTCCAGGCTGAGCATAATCGCATAAGAGCCCTGGAAAGAAAGTGGCGGTTGGATCTCGGCACACCGGTTAAAACCCCACCCGGTGTCCTTTTTATTGCAGTGAGGGAAAAGGCCCATCCGGTGGTAATGGAAAAGGGTCTCAAGTCAAACGAGGGCGGATATCTGGTGTTGTCCTCTGTTAAAAACATGGCCATGAGGATTGGAAAGCGCCGGGATCAAAAGCCGGTGCTGCTTGAGGTTATGGCCGGTACAGCTGAAAAACAAAAGATCTTATTCTACGCCTTCGGCGATCTCTTCATAAGTCCCCGGATACCTGCCGGATTTATATCAGGCCCACCCGTTCCAAAAAAGGCCATGGAACGTCGCCGTGATGCTGCGGACCGAAAAGACAAGACCACGCCGAAGCAAACCGACTTTTCTCCCGGCACCTTTACGCTTGATGTTTCCAGAGATCCTGATCTACAGCGAAGGGCAAAGGGGAAAAAACGCAAGGGATGGAAAGAGGATGCCAGGAAGATCAGGAGAGGAAAACGCTGACAACTCCCTGAATTTTGCAAGATCCAGGAACTCAACCGCCCAGACAGTGCGCCAGATAATCTGCCACGAGAAAGCCATTTCTCGTTGGGAAAACCCTTCCATCGTCGATTATGAGGAACCCTGAGTCCTGAAGCCCGGCAAGCATGCCCGTGAATTGATGATTATGACAAATCCTTCTTTGACTAACCCCGTCTATTGTCCTTAACCCGAGCATGATGGCCTCATAGCGCAATTGTT
>JAFDJF010000467.1 GCA_019307645.1 Deltaproteobacteria bacterium | reverse complement strand
GATTGGCTTGAAAAACTGGCACCGCACGAACCGGTTGGTCATTATCGGCACAACCGGACAGGAGAGGATAATGGGGATGCCCATCTGAAACGACAGGTCATGGGACGTGAGGTCATTGTTGCCATAACAGACGGACGGCTGGATTTCGGTCCGTGGGAGCAAATTTTCTACGGAGAATTTGATGGAGGCCGTCGCAAACGCGTCCTTGTCAAAATCATAGGCGCTTGAAATTAAAGGAATAAAGTCGAAAAGTGATCAATGCTCAGCAAAAAAGCTGCGGGGTCAGCCCCTGACATGGGGACGGGGTGTTGTTGACTGGCGTAACAAAGTAGGAGGATGCAGTCCTAGGAGCCTTGCACGGCGCAGTCCGAAGTGTCTCCCGCCAGCTTTGAAAGGGCGTGATTTAAGGCGGGCAATACAACAGAAAGGTTTTCCCCGGCACCCTTTGGACTGCCAGGGACATTAATAATAAGGCAGGTCTTTCTGACCCCGGCCATGGCCCGGGATATCATGGCATGGGGTGTCTTTTTCAAGCTGGCAGCGCGCATTGCCTCTGCCATTCCAGGAACCTGAAAATCAATAACTTCTTCCATGGCCTGTGGCGTGACATCCGTAGGGCTGAGACCGGTTCCCCCGGATGTGATGATCAAGGACAGACCGTTTCTGTCAACCCACTTAATAAGCGTGTCAACGACCTGCTGCCGGTCATCAGGGATAATCTCTCTGCTCAAAACAGGGAAACCCTGCGCCTCGAGCATGGCTGCGACAATTTCGCCGCTCTCATCTTCTCTCAGGCCCTGAGACCCTTTATCGCTGATTGTCAGAACGCCGGTCTTAAACCCACTGTCCATCCTGCCCCGTCTATTCCTTTTCCTGGGAGGCCGCGATCACCTTTTCTGCCAATTGAGCAGGAACTTCCTCATAATGGGAACGTTCCAGTGTAAATGAGCCCCGGCCCCCTGAAATTGCATTGAGATCCAGCGCATACCGCAGTACTTCGGCCATTGGGACCTCGGCCTTGACCACCTGATATTTGCCCTGGGAGTCCATCCCTACAACCTTTCCGCGCCGGCCGTTCAGATCGCCCATCACATCCCCCATGGCATCCTCGGGGACAGTAATTTCCATCTTCATGATCGGTTCAAGCAGTATGGGGCTGGCATCCTGAACAGCTTTCTTGAGGCACATGCTGGCTGCTATCTTGAACGCCATTTCTGAGGAGTCAACCTCATGGGATTTGCCGTCAAAAAAACGGACTTTAAGGTCAACAACCGGATAACCGGCCACTATGCCACGTGACAATGACTCGTTAAGGCCCTTTTCCACGGCAGGCACAAAATTTCTGGGGACATTCATGCCTGTAAGATTCTCCTGAAATTCAAACCCCTTACCCCTTTCCAAGGGGGAAAGATCAAAATGCACCTCGGCAAATTGCCCGCGGCCGCCTGATTGTTTTTTGTGGCGGTAAATAACAGTTTTGACCGCTTTCTTAATGGTTTCCCTGTAAGGCACTTTAACAGGATTCAGATTGACCTCGATCCCGAATTTGCGGTGCAGTTTTTCGCATGTGGCTTCCAGGTGGATTTGCCCCGTGCCTGAAAGGAGCGTATCGGATGTTGTCTGGTCTCTCTCAAGCCTCAGTGTCGGATCCTCTTCGAGCAGTTTGATGAGAGAAGAAAAGACTTTGTCTTCACTGCCTTTTACTTTTGCTTCAACAGCATAGGAGATAACAGATGGCAGCGGGTCGGCTGACCTGTAAATGACAGGCGCCTTTTCCGAACACAGGGTATCGCCCGTGGATGTGTGCTTAAGCTTGGCTATGGCCACAATTTCCCCCGGGCCGGCCGTCTCGACCGGCTGCTGTTTTTTCCCTTCCATAAGAAGAAGCTGACCGTATTTTTCTTTGGCGCTCTTATTGGCGTTATAGACCGTTGAATCCGCCTTTAGGGTGCCCGAAAAAACCCTTAACAAGGTGAGTTTCCCTGCAAAGGGATCCGCAACGGTCTTGAACACCAGAGCGGAAAGTGGCGCGTCGGTCGCCGGTAACATCTCAATTTCATCCTCAGTTCCGGGTTTGGTCCCTTTTTTAGACCCTATCTCAAGCGGTGAAGGGAATCCCTGTACGATGATGTCCATCAACTGGGGAACACCGATGTTCAAGGCAGCGGAACCACAGACACCCTGATTTGACTCCCTCAACGAGGGTTTCTTCGATCTCCTTGGCTGAAAGTTCTTCTCCTTCCAGATATTTCTCCATAAGATCGTCATTGGCTTCGACGATGTTTTCAATCATATTTTCGCGCCATTCACTGACAATATCCTCCAGGTCGGCAGGGACGTCACCGGTCTCAAACTTGCCGCTGGCATCCTTGCTGTAAAGACGGGCTTTCATTTTGACCAGGTCGACCACCCCTGAAAATTTGTCCTCATCACCAATGGGGAGAAACAGCGGAGTGGGCTTGATTTCAAAAACCTGTGACACTTCTTCCAGGGCCTTGTAAAAATCTGATCGCTCTCTATCCAGTTTATTAACAAATATCATTTTCGGAAGATTCTGTTCTTCAGCAAAGCCCCAGACCTTTTCTGTCCCGACTTTTACGCCTGCCGTAGCGTCAATTACAACAACCACGCCGTCGGCCGCCTGAAGTGAAAATTTGGTGTCAGAGAGAAAATTATCATCCCCGGGTGTGTCAATAAGATTTATGGTCGCCTTTTTCCAACTGCAATGGTGAAAAGAAGTGCTGATGGTAATTTTTCTTTTTATCTCTTCCGGTTCGAAATCCAGGTTAGAAGTGCCGTCGTCCACCCTGCCAAGCCTGGTCGTGCCTTTTCCGTTGAACAGAATGGCCTCGGCAAGAGAAGTCTTGCCCGATCCCCCATGGGCAACGAGGGCCACATTTCTCAGTTCTTCAGCTTTTTTTGCCATACGCTAACCCCTTCCTGATCAAATTGAAATACTGAGATCTTTGAACAACGTCCCTTTTTCCCAATTTCGGCGTCAGACTCAAAATTTAATCCTCGAAATATTCCATATATTCACCCCAAGGGCACTTACTTCGTGGCGCCTGTGGTTAAATTTTTTGTCTTCCTTGAACTTGAACAAAAATTGACATTTTTCAAAGGTCTCATACTGTACATGCCTGCTCTCCCAATATTGGGGAAAATCAACGTCTCCCTCAAGCTCACGTTGTGGGATGGAGGTGTGTAACAGGTTACAGAAACTAAACAAATAAAATTACATCAATGGTCAAATCAAAGTCAAGCCAAGAATACATAAACGCATTTTTTAATTGCCAATTTCAAGAAAAATGTTTACTTTGTATCTTTTTTGGAGGACAGTCGACTCAATGGGGGGAGCGGTTGGTTCCAATGAAACAACCTTTCTGTTTTGCCCGGTGGATATTTCATGTCCTTAGAATCATGGAGGGTTTGTTTTGTGGCTTCATGGCCTCATGGAAGCTTTCATTGACTACCTCAGGAATCAGAAGGGGTATTCTAAACATACTGTCAGGAATTATCACATTGACTTGAAGCAATTCCTGGACTTCCTCGGCGCCAGGGAAGAGCTCACGGCAGGCGAGCACACCGGCTTGAAGCCGGAAGCCGTTAATCCCCTGATCATCAGAGAATACCTGGGCAGCCTCTATGGGAGGTTAAGTCGCACAACCATTGCCCGCAAGCTTTCTGCTGTCCGTTCGTTTTTTCTTTTTCTGGAAAAGAGGGGCCTTCGCAGGGGAAATCCTGCGGTTGATATTTCGACGCCCAAGTTGGAAAAATATCTTCCCACCTATCTTCCTGTGGATGATGTTTTCAGGCTCCTCGAAAGCCGGGAACAGAAAAAACCGCTTGATCTCAGGAACCTGGCGATCCTGGAAGTACTTTATTCCTGCGGAATCCGTGCAAGTGAACTTGAGGGCCTTAACCTGTCCAGCATTGATTTTGACGAACGCCTGATGAGCGTTATCGGTAAAGGGAATAAGGAGAGGATCGTTCCCATTGGCCGCAAGGCCCTTGAGACTGTCAGAAACTACCTGGTAGCGATACAAAATCTGAGGAAAAAGACCGGGGGGCTTTCACAGGATGCCCCCCTTTTCCTGAATTTCCGGGGGGGTCGACTTTCGACGCGAAGTATTGGAAGAATATTAAAGAAATACGCCATAGCAAGCGGGCTGTCTCCTGAGATCAGCCCTCATTCCATGAGGCACAGCTTTGCCACCCATTTGCTGGACGGGGGCGCTGATCTTCGGTCGGTGCAGGAACTCCTTGGACATAAGAACCTTTCAACAACGCAGAAATACACACACGTAAGTCTTGACAGGCTTATGGAAGTGTACGACAAAACACACCCAAGGAGTGAATAGAAAGGAGTGACTGTGACATGCAACACCAGAATTCAAAAAAAATAAGAGCAACCACTATCCTTGCTGTCAGGAAAGACGGTAAGGCGGTCATGGCGGGGGACGGGCAGGTGAGTCTTGGGGAAACCATAATGAAACATAAAGCCACAAAGGTCCGTTTCATGTACAAGGACCTGGTCCTGGTGGGTTTTGCCGGGGCTGCTGCCGATGCGTTTAATCTATTCGACAGGCTGGAGGCAAAGCTGGAGACCTATAACGGGAACCTGCCCAAGGCCGCTGTCGAGCTGGCCAAGGACTGGAGGACAGATAAGATCCTCAGGAAACTGGATGCCCTGCTTCTGGCTATTGACAAGGACCACACCCTCATCATCTCCGGAACCGGGGATATAATTGAACCTGACGAACCGGTAGCGGCCATAGGGTCCGGCGGTTCCTATGCCCTTTCCGCTGCACGGGCGCTGGTGGAGCATTCGAGCCTGGATGCCAAGACAATCGCAGGTGAGGCGATGAAGATCGCAGCATCCATTTGTCTGTACACAAATGATCAAATAGTACTTCATGAACTTTTTGAATGACAGAGGCGATAACGCATGAACCATGATGAAGAAGAAAAAGATCAATTAACGAAAGTTCTGACTCCGAGGGAGATCGTATCGGAGCTGGACAAATATATCATTGGACAGGATGAAGCCAAGCGCTCAGTGGCTATTGCCCTGAGAAACAGATGGCGCCGTCAGCAGGTCCCCAAGGAGCTCAGAGATGAAATCGCTCCCAAAAATATCATCATGATCGGGCCTACGGGTGTCGGTAAAACCGAGATAGCCAGGCGTCTGGCCCGACTTGCCAACTCACCTTTCCTGAAGATAGAAGCCACTAAGTTTACCGAGGTGGGGTACATCGGTCGGGACGTGGAATCCATGGTCAGGGACCTGACGGAGCTGGCCGTGAACATGTCCAAGAAGGAAGAACAGGTAAAGGTAAAGAACAAGGCCCGTGAAATAGCCGAAGAAAGGCTTCTTGATATCCTCCTTCCCAAAAAGAGTGAAGAGGTCCATCACGAGGAAGAAGACGGGGAAAGGGTCCTTGAAGTGGTTAAAGCGGATAA
>JAFDJF010000466.1 GCA_019307645.1 Deltaproteobacteria bacterium | reverse complement strand
TTGCCCTTGATGCAGTATTGATCACCACATCCGTTGCATGTGAAAAGAATCAGAAACAGTAAAGACACTGAAAATAATTTCATTGTAAAGCTCCGTACCGACTAAAATTATTATTATCCTTTTCACTCCGGATGTCTGCCTTTTCAGGTGTGTATTTTTTTTCCACAAAGAAAAGGAAATTTGTTTCCAATAAGTGAAAAATATTTTCATACTTTCTTAAGGCCTGGGTTTCACTGATACGAGATAACTTATTGAAATGTTAGGAAAAAAATTTTTCAGTGCTGATGGCATGTTTCTTTCATAATCATAGAGGCTATGGAGAAGCTAACTACAACTCGGTTTAACGCTGATCTGGCCCGATGTCTGTTCACCGCAGTTTTTATTATGCTTCTTTTTAAGTCTTCCATCTATGATGAACCCCGGGAACCCGTGCATGTTATTGATGAGCCTCCGGTAAGCAAAGTTGACATCCCTGTTCCTTTGCCTGAGAAGTGTCCAGTTGTCATTCCTGAGAAAAAGTCTCCTCCTGCCTGCAGAGAGAAAAAGGAGCTTTTATTCTTATCAATAATACTGCAGGCTGCTGAACGCCATCGTGTTGATCCCAATCTTGTAAAGGCTATCATAATGGCGGAATCAGGGTATAACCCCAAGGCAGTTTCCAAAAAGGGCGCAAGAGGCCTCATGCAGTTGATGCCCAAAACCGCTGAGGCGCTTGGTGTGAAAGACAGCTTCAACCCTGAACATAATGTCGATGCCGGTGTCGGATACTTTAAACAGCTGTTAAATCAGTTTGACGGAGATGTCAAATTGGCTCTTGCTGCCTACAATGCTGGAAGCAGAAAGGTAAGGAAGTATAAGGGGGTGCCCCCCTTTAAGGCAACTCAATATTATGTCAAAAAGGTTTTCAAGTATTATAATTACTACAAGGGACAGATAAAAGGAGAAATAGACAGAACCTAAAGCCCAACGCTGCAAGAACTCCGCCCCGTGAGACACGTTGGTCTGTTAACCCTAACGATTTTCAATGAGCTGCAGTACCCGGGTTTGCTACCATGCGGGGAATATTTTGAACCGCAGAATATCGAATAACGAATGTAGAATGTCGAAGTAAGGAATCGCTTCGCTCTATTTGTATAATTGGCAAAACTCCTTGCTTTAACCTTGAACCCTGAACCGTGAACCTTATAACCTGAGTAGTTACAAAATTCGATCTATATCTGATTCAGCAAACCTTCTATAACCTGTATCAGTATTTGCAACTGCATCCTATCAATATCATCACTTTGTCCATTTGGCGTCTCAAAGGCAGGGGACTCATATTTTGCAGAGTCTTTTTTCAAGTTTTTCAAATGGGTTGTAAGAACCTCAATCTGCTTCTCCTCCGACAGGGACAAAAGATGATTTGACGTTTTTATATTTACCTGTCCATTCTGTATCCCTTCAATAGTGAATAATTTCTTGGTTTCTTCGATGCTTCTAAGCATGATACTCTAATCTCCTCGAATTCAAACACTGTTTGAAGGCCAAAGGTTCAGCATGACGTTAGGGTTAAGACCGAAACAATACCGTTCTTATCGGATATGGAGAGTGGGAGGAATTTTGAGCAGGTTGCCAACAGTTAATTTTTTGGAGGGTTCAAACCCATTATATTCGGCCAACCTGGCCATTTCCTTAGATGAAGCGAAGTATTTTCTTGTGATACTTGCCCATGTCTCTCCCTTTTTGACTTTATGGACCCTCAGACGAGTTGGTTTTATATCGGCGGCCTCTTTATGAGAAATGAATTTGATGCTTTCGGCCATCGATTCTACAAGAGACTGGAAGCCTTTAAAATCTTTTTTTCTACAGATTCCGATCAGAGAAAAGCCATTGGTGCCTTTTGTAAATGCGATGCCTTCAACCATGATGGCGCCCGTGTTGCTGTCGTATCTGTAAAATGCACTGGCTAATGCACCGTGAGGTAATTTCCCAATTGTTTTGAAGCTTTCTATTTTTTTCAAACCAAGTCGCTTTAAGTTGCTTTCAAAGCCGATGAAATAATTGGCAGTGCTCCTGCGTGCCTGTAAAGGCTCAATATTTAAATTAACGAGAAACCCTTTCCCGGGATTCACAAAGACAGAAGTGTGCTCTTTGCTGTTAATCCTGGAAATCCATGCCTCAGGAATGGCAAGACGCAAAAGATATTCTTTATTATAATAGTGATCTTCTTTTATCAGTTCACTTCCGTTCCACTCTCCAACTGCCAGGCCGTCCAGCATTGCGATGAATTCGTTCCTTTGTATCGGGCGGTCCAAAACCTCAGGCTGGTTTTGGCGAATCAAGTCTATTTCATGGCTTAAATTTGAAATTCTCTCGCTGGTGGCAGGATGGGTCATAAACCAGACATCCAGGGAAGAAGGCTCTTTTTTTTGTAATTTTTGCAGTTGCTCCATCATATCGATGGAGGCCTTGGGATTATATCCTGCTTTTAGCATGTATTTTGTCCCAAAGTGATCGGCCTCGCGTTCATCATCCCGGGAGAACTTGTTGAAAGCCAGTGCAGCGCCCATATTAATAAACTGGCCATAATTCTGAGCCTCGCCGCCAGTACCTACAAGCAGAGCCAACAGTCCGATATTTAAGAGTTGGGATTTCGAGATCTGGGCAGCGGAGTGTCGGGCGGCCACATGGGCAATTTCATGCCCCAAAACAGATGCCAGTTCATCCGATGAATTCATTCTTTCCAGCAATCCCCTGTGTACATAGACAAAGCCTCCTGGTACGGCAAAGGCATTGAAATCGGGCGTGTCAACAATTTCAATTCGATAAACCAATCCTGGGCGGTCACTCTGTCGGCCGATTGATTCCACCATATTTTTGACAAAGGAACGTAGTTCGGGCAATTCAAGATAGAGTCCCATTTCTTCCCGAACCTGTTTGTCCACATCTTGTCCGATTTCAAATTCATGATTTTCGGACACGGTCATAAATTCCAGTTGTTTTGTTGCCGGATTGGTTGCGCAGCCACACAGGATAAAAGAACATAACAGAAGTGGTATAGCAGTAATTTCAAAGAAATAGTATGGAATGGACCCTTTTGAAACCATGCTGTTGTCCCTTTTTCAAAACGCTGAACTACTACTATAAAAATAACACAGAAGGTTCAAATAGTAAAGGTGGCGGGTCAGTCATTGAACTGTGAACCTTATAACCTGAGTGGTTACAAAGTTTTTGATTTGATTTTCCTGGCCCGTTCTGGCATAGAGTTACAATTATTTCTGATTTTTGACTTTTCGCGAAACCATCAACTTTGACGATCTCGTAAAAAGTCCGAATTTCGACGGTTTCGTAAAATGTTCAAGATCAAGGCTTGCAAATCCTGAGGAATGAGGCGTAGTTACTTTACGCCGCAGTGACGAAGGAT
>JAFDJF010000465.1 GCA_019307645.1 Deltaproteobacteria bacterium | reverse complement strand
CTGCATAGGTAAATGGCATCTGGGATTTAAAGAACTTTTTTTACCTCAACAACAGGGATTTGATCATTATTATGGATTACTGCATAACCTGGATTCCTATGAGACTGTGCATTATGAGGATAAGGGGGGTGTTCCGGTTATTTGTAACGGGAAGGTCGTAGAGCGCCCTGCTGATCCTGCAAGATTAACCAGAATGTATACGGATGAAGCGATTCGGTGGATAGAGTCCCTAAAAAAAACCGAGCCTTTTTTTCTATATCTTCCCCATACCATGTTGCATCATCCACTTGGTGTCAGCGATTCTTTCAAAGGAACTTCGAATTGGGGTGAGTATGGAGATGCCATACTTGAAATGGATTATCACGTTGGCCGTTTGATGGATAGACTCAGAGATCTGGATATCGCTGATAATACGCTTGTCATTTACATGTCTGATAATGGCAGGAGACCGGGCAGAAACCCTGATCAACCCATTCGCGGGTCCAAGCTGACCACATGGGAGGGTGGCCTGCGCGTCCCCTGCATTGCCTGGGGACCCGGACTTGGGATTCAACAAGGCGCAACAATGGATGTGTTGACTCATGCCATGGACTGGTTCCCCACACTAGCCTCACTTGCGGGTATTAAAATCCCTGACAAGATTGTCATGGACGGGCGTGATCTAAGTAATTTGCTAAAAGGGAGAACGGATGAAGTCAGCTTTGTTCCACAGGCACACGCGTTGAATGCAGCAATTCCTTTAAGACGGTACTGGAATCCTGCACATGAATGGAGCCAGATCATTGACAGGAACGAATACTTAAATGCGTTTTTTTACCATGGAAGTCATGGCGCATTGGCGGCTGTCAGGTCGGGCAAGTGGAAACTTCATCTTCATCCGGATTTGACACTGTATAACCTGGAAACAGATCCGGGGGAACGAAACCCTGTTGACAACTGGGAAGTCAAAACGAAATTGCGCGGTATGGTGGTCCTTTTCCAGGAAGAAATGCGTCTTTTCTCCAGACCAGCTGGACGGGTTCTATAGGATCCCCCCCAGCTACAGAATTGATCAATGGAGCAACTTGAGTACATCCGGAACATTGAGCGAACAGACAGGATCAGCTCCCTAAGGGAAAAAACCTTTTCTTATCCCAGGTATATGTCTGTGGACCAGGCTAGGATCATTACCCGCATTTACCGGGAGAATGAAACTTCCCCTGTGAGCTTGAAAAGAGCAAAGGCACTTGCGGCTTCGCTCCGGGAAATGCCTATATCCATCGATCCGCAGGAGTTGCTGATTGGGAACCGTACGCCAGAGATACGTGCAGGGGTTATCTTTCCGGAAGCAGGGATCTCATGGATCGCCAGGGAACTGGATACCCTTCCCACAAGGCCTCAGGACCCTTTCCAGGTAAGAGAGCCTGATAAGAAGGTTTTCCTGGAGGAAATTGAACCCTACTGGTCCGGGAATACACTTGAGGACCATATCTACGGAGCGTTTGGTGATGAGATCAGTGCCATAGAGAAAGTGGTCAAGATCAACCAGAAAGACCATGCACAAGGCCACATTTGCCCCCATGTAGAGAAATGGCTCACCCTGGGTCCTTCAGACCTGCTTGAGATCACCAGGAAGGCCCGGGAAAAGGCTTCGCCTCAACAGGCTGATTTTTACCACAGCACCTGCCTGGTCCTGGAGGCGGCTATCCATTTCATCCGTCGCTATGCCAGGCTGGCAGAATCTCAACTTTCTGAATATAAGGACACAGCAGTGCAGGATAACCTGAGGGAGATCCAGATCATGTGCCTTCGCCTGGCCGAACAGCCCCCTGTCACCTTCCGGGAGGCCCTGCAGTCGGTCTGGTTTCTCTTTGTGATGCTTCACATGGAATCGAATGCCTCCTCCTTCTCCCCTGGCCGGATTGACCAGTACCTTTATCCCTTTTTCCTGAAGGATATGAAAAGAGGTACACTGGACCTGGAAAGCTCTCTTGAATTGATCGATGCGCTCTTCATCAAATTCAACCAGATCGTTTATGTGAGGAACGCCCACAGCGCCAGGTACTTTGCCGGATTTCCCATTGGTTTCAATATCGCTTTGGGAGGACAGACAAAGCAAGGTGAGGACGCTACCAACACGCTTTCCTACCTCTTCCTGAAAGCGCAGGACCACATCGGTTTGCCCCAGCCCAACCTGACCGCACGTCTGCACAGAAGATCACCGCATCCTTTTGTCATGGAGTGTAGCCGTGTCATTGGCCTGGGGAGCGGGATGCCTCAGATCATGAATGACGAAAGCATCATTCCTTCCTTGGAAAATGCAGGATTAGAGCACCAGGATGCCATGGACTATGCGGTGGTGGGATGTGTCGAGTTAAGCAGCCAGGGAAAATCACTTGGCTGGAGTGATGCAGCCATGTTCAACCTGGTGAAATCACTGGAACTGGCGCTGAATAATGGAAGGTGCATGCTGACCGGGAAGCAAATAGGTCTCCGGACCGGTTCACTTGCAGATTATCATAGCTTCGCGGATCTGGAAAAGGCATTTGCCATCCAGATCGATTATTTCATAGACAGGATGATAAAAGCCTGTGAGTTTGTGGAAGCTGCACATCAGCAGTACTTGCCATCCGCCCTGCTTTCTACGGTAGTGGAGGATTGTCTTGAAAAAGGTGTGGATGTGACAGCAGGGGGCGCTCATTACAACCTCTCAGGGATCCAGGCCATCCAGGTGGCCAATGTGGCAGATAGCCTGGCGGTTCTGAAGAAGCTCGTATATGAGGAAAGTGTTATTGATAAAGAGGAGTTCCTCCTGTCTCTTCAGAATAATTTTATCGACCGGGAAGAACTACGCCTGAGTTGTACGGAAAGCGTGCCAAAATATGGAAATGATGTGGAGTGGGTGGATGCATTGGGCGCGAAGTGGGTGCGTTATTTTAATGAAAGGATCAAGTCCTACAAGAATTACAGGGGAGGCGATTACATACTTGGTCTCTATACCGTTTCTGCCCATGTCCCCATGGGCCAAAATGTTGGAGCTACCCCGGACGGGAGACAGGCGCGTTCCCCTCTGGCCGATGGAGGGATTTCCCCCATGTATGGTCAGGACCTTCAAGGACCTACTGCAGTGCTTGCTTCCGTATCCCGAATACCCTCTCACCTTGCGGCGAATGGAACTTTACTGAACATGAAATTCCTGCCTTCATTTTTCCATACTGAGAAGGACCGGGAGAAATTGACCTCCTTCCTTAAGGCATTTGTAAGAATGCCCATTCACCATGTCCAGTTCAATGTGGTAAAAAGGGAGGATCTG
>JAFDJF010000464.1 GCA_019307645.1 Deltaproteobacteria bacterium | reverse complement strand
AGGGGGTGCGCAGGGGATACTCGGGAACCCGGGCGGTGCCCCTGTGCCCCAAACAAACATTATAGCCGATTTTGCTGCAGGAGGCATGCAGGCCACTATCGGTATTCTGACCGCCCTTATGGCAAGAACCCGTACCGGCAAAGGTCAACATGTTGACATATCCATAACCGACGGGGTTGTATCCCTCATGCACGCTGAAGTGTCATTACATTTTGCAATGGGCAGGATCCCACGCCCCGGTGATACGCTCTTTTTCACCGGAGCGCCCTGGTATGCTGTCTATGAGACAAAGGACGGCAAGCACCTCAGCGTAGGGTCCCTTGAACCCTGGTTCTGGGAAAACCTGTGTAAGGCCCTCGGGTTAGAAGATATGATACCGGATCAGTGGGCCGGTGAGCCTAAATGGAAAGAGATGAAATCCCGTTTTCAGAAGGTGTTTTTGACCAAGACCAGAGATGCGTGGGTAGAACTCCTGATGCATGCCAATACCTGTGTGGCTCCGGTCTACTCTGTGGATGAGACCTTTTCGGACCCCCAACTGCGAAGCCGTAAAATGTTTGAGGAGTTTGATCATCCCACCAAGGGGAAAGTGAAACAGGTGGGCATCTCCATCAAGTTATCTGAGACACCCGGGACCATCAGAAGGCTGGGTCCGCGCAAGGGCGAACATACACAGGAAATTTTGCAGGAATTGGGGTATAGCAAGGATGAGGTTGCTTACTTGAGGAAGAAAGGGGCAATAGTCTGATTTTTTTCCGGCCAATAGGGGATGGAGAGACTCCAGGCAAGATAATCTGCAGCCCGCCGGAAAATAAAATCAGAGGATCTGTGAGAGGAGGAGTAAAGACATGAAACAGGCGCCGGAAAACAATTCTATCCTTGGCGGCTATCGCGTTCTGGACCTGGCTGACGAGAAGGGCCTCATGTGCGGCATGCTCCTCGGTGATTTGGGTGCTGATGTCGTCAAGATCGAAAAACCGGACGGGGATGACGCTAGAAACATTGGCCCCTTTTATCATGATGAGCCCCATCCCGAGATAAGCCGTTTCTATGGTCCTTTAGGACACGATAATGAATACGTGTATAAAGAGGTTCTGGGTCTCTCTCTGGAAGAAATCAGTGATCTTATGGCAGAGGGGGTCTTAGAATAGGTTAATGGACACCAATGAGGTTGTTATATACATAAAACAAAAAGCAGGAGGAGTGGATACAAATGGAGACATATACAGAGGCGCAGGAGCTTACTCGCAGGACAGTCAGAGATTTTGCTGAAAAGGAAGTCAAACCAGGGGCAACGGAGCGGGACAGAAGCGGTGAATTTGATTACGCTCTCTTTCGCAGGCTCGGAGATTTGGGAATCACAGGGATCATGCATCCGGAGGAGTATGGCGGCTCCAATGCCGGTTTCCTGGCCTGGCAGCTGGCTATTGAAGAACTTGCAAAGGCCGATGCTGCCCTGGCCTTGACCGCGTTCGTGGGAAACGCTGTTTTACTGCCTTCCAAATTTCCGGATGATATGCGGGATGAATGGATGGAAAAATATGTCTATCCCACTGTCAAAGCAGAAGTCGTGATGTCCGGGGCAATAACCGAACCGGATGCGGGCTCTGATACGCGTGCGATTAAAACAACCGCTGTTCTCGACGGTGATGAATGGGTGATCAACGGCACCAAAGCCTTTTGCACCAATGCCGGTCTGGACATCTGCCCTTATACGGGGGTGCTCTGCAAGATCAATGATGATCCCTTACAGTTTGAAATGATCATCGTTCCCAAAGGCACGCCGGGTTTTACCATTGCACCCAAGTATCGCAAGATGGGCGTCCGCTCTGCGTATACCAGTGAACTGTATTTCGATGATTGTCGGGTGCCTAAATGGCAAATGTTGGGATACGAGGGAGACGAGGGTGGTGCACGAAGTATGATCGCCCAGAAAGGGTTTGCGGAAGCGCGAATCAGCACCACCACCGTAGGTATCGGCATCCACGCAGCGTGTTTTGATGAGTGTATGAAATATGTACAGCAAAGGAAGACATTTGGCCGCCCCATTGGTCATTACCAGTATGTCCAGGGGATGCTGGTAGATATGTATACTGACCTCGAATGCAGCAGGCTGCTGCGTGACAAGGCCGCCAGACTATTGGAGGAAGGGGGCGCACCGTTACTGGAAGCATGCACGTTCAAGTATTTCGGCGCCGAAGCAGCCAGACGGGCCACGGATATGGCCGTGCAGATTTTCGGAGGCTTGGGTTACATCGATGATACGCCGGTGTCCCGATACTACCGCGATGTCAGGTGGGTGCCCATCGGAGACGGAACCAATGAAATTCAAAAGCTTGTGATTGCCAGGATCTTACTGGCTCAAGAACGTATTGCTGCCGGATAGGTTTGGATGTTGCAATGGGGTGGAGCAGGAGACAACCATATTATGAAAATCATTGTCTGTGTCAAACAGGTGCCTGATCCGGAGGCACCGCCGGACAGTTTCAAAATAGACCCGGCGGGAAAGAAAATCGTGGTGGATGATCACGTAGAGCATGTGGTCAGCACGTTTGACGAGAACGCGGCTGAGGCGGCACTGAGGATTAAGGACAATCAGGAAGCCCACATCACCGTGCTCAGTTGCGGCGGCAGGCTGGACCCCAAGGTAATCAAGAAGCCATTGGCCATGGGCTGTGATGATCTTGTCCTTCTTGAAGGAGAGGTTTTTGAAGATGGTGACAGCTGGTCCACGGCCTATGCCCTGGCTTGTGCAATCAGGAAAATTGATGACTACCAGATCATCCTTTGCGGGAGGCAGGCATCTGACTGGGATTCGGGCCAGGTGGGTTCAGGAGTTGCTGAATTCCTTGGGATCCCCTGCATAACGTTGGCAAAAAAGATAGAGGTTGCGGATAATAAGGTGAAGGTGGACCGATTATGGACTGATGGCATTGAGATAGTGGAGGCGGCGATGCCGTGTCTCATTACGGTCACTAGCGAAATGGGTGAGCCGCGTTATTCCACCATAAGCGGGGTCATGGCTGCTGCAAAAAAGGACCCGATAATCTGGGGGGTAGAGGATATCGGTCTTTCAGATTCAGAGGTCGGCGCTTTGGGAAGAAAGAGCAGGGTTGAAAAAGTGTTTAAGCCGGTCAAAGAGACAAAATGTGAGATCATAGAGGGGGAGACCGAACAAGAGGCTGCCGAGGCATTGGCTCACAGGCTGCAAGAGGAAAATCTATTGTGAGAGAGACTTTGTTTCATTTTTGACGGATGATTAGTTTGACTTCGTAAAGATAATCCTTGCTTTTTCTACGAGAA
>JAFDJF010000463.1 GCA_019307645.1 Deltaproteobacteria bacterium | reverse complement strand
ATAGTTATGAAGGAAGAAATCATGAATCGTCAATGTCAATTTCATTATTGACTAAAATAAGGAGGGCCTTGCAATGAAACCGTTATCTAAGTTGTTCAGTCCCATCAAAATTGGTTCAATGGAGTTGAAAAACCGTATTGTCATGGCCCCCATGGCAACTGATTATGCCAATCAGGACGGTACGTTGTCCCGGAAAAGCATTGATTATTACGAGGCAAGGGCAAAGGGCGGCGCCGCACTCATTACAGTAGAACCGACCAGCATCGATGAAAAGTCACCCTATGTTCCGAACACCATTGCCATGTGGGATGACAAGTTTATTCCACAATTTAAAGAGTTCACTGACGCATTGCATGCCCACGGCGCCAAGGTGGCACCACAAATTATGCATCCGGGACCTGAATCGCTTGCGCCTTTTTTTCACAACATGCAGCCTGTGGGCCCGTCACCTGCCATGTGTCACGCGACCAAACAGGTTTGCAGAGAAATTACGCATGCAGAGATTGAAAAGATCCTGGAACAGTTTGGCGAGGCCGCCGGAAGGGCAAAGGAAGCAGGCTGTGATGGTATGGAACTGCATGCGGCCCACAGCTACATGCTGGTGGGCTCATTCCTTTCGCCACTGCGGAATAAAAGGGTTGATGAATATGGCGGATCAATCGATGGTCGGTTGAAATTCCCCCTGGAGGTTATCAAGAGCATCCGTTCCGGGGCAGGCAACGATTTTGCCATAATCATGCGGCTTTCAGGAGACATGATGGTTCCCGGCGGGATGGACATTCGTGATGTGCAGTATATTGCACCCATACTGGTTGAGGCAGGGATAGATGCCTTTCATATCTCCCGCGGCGTATTTCCCGAGGCGTCATGGTGCATCATACCACCGACAGGTTCTCCTCTGCGGCCGAACGCAGGGTTGTCTGCCGCAGTGAAAGAGGTGGTGGATGTTCCGGTTATGGTGGTGGGGAGGATCAATGATCCTCGGATTGCAGAAGAGGTGCTGACCCGGAATGAGGCCGACCTGGTGGTTATGGGGCGTGCTTTGCTCGCTGATCCGGACTTGCCGAACAAGGCGGCAGAAGGAAGGTTTGAGGATATTGCGCCGTGTATTGCCTGCGGGCTCGGGTGTATTGTTGTGCGGAGTGCCGGAAATGATATGACCTGTATCATAAATCCCGAGGTAGGCAGGGAAGGGGAGATGGCGATTGTTCCCACAGACAGGCCGAAAAAAGTGATGGTAATCGGTGCCGGCCCCGCCGGGCTGGAGGCTGCACGGGTTTCTGCTTTAAGGGGCCATGATGTGACCCTGTATGAGAAAGAATCAAAACCGGGCGGGCAGTTCAATCTGGCTGCCGTACCCCCCTTTAAGCAGGAGTTGTCCAAGATTATCCGGTACCTCCATATCCAGACTGAAAAAGCAGGCGTGAACATCCGGTTGAATACAGAGGTTACGGCTGAACAGGTCGAAAAAATGAAGCCTGATGTCGTAATCGTGGCCACCGGAGGAGGACCGCTTGTCCCTGACATACCGGGTATAAACGGTGACAGGGTTGTTACTGCCCATGATGTGCTGGCCGGGAAGGTTGTCATCCCCTCAGGAAATGTCGCGGTCATTGGGGGAGGGATGGTCGGCATCGAAGTGGCTGATTTCCTGGGAACTTCAGGTGACAATATGGTCGTCGGCCGTACGGCTGTTACGGTTATTGAAATGATGGATGATATTTCTACGGCGATTACAACTGAAGCCAGGGAATTGCTCATGCAGAGTTTCAGGGAAAAACAGGTGAAAATCAGGACCCTGACTACAGTTAAGGAATTTCTTGAAGATGGTGTTTTGGTTGAAAAGGACGGACAGGAGGAATCCATACGCGGCATAGACTACATTGTTTTAGGCATGGGTGTCAGGCCGATCGATGATATCAGTGACAAGATCAAAGACAAGGTGTCTGAGGTGTATGTCATCGGTGATGCCAAAGAGGGTCGTACCGTACTTGAGGCCATTGCCGAAGGATCGGAAGTAGGGAGAAAGATTTAATGGGCTTTTAAAACTTGGTCCTCAGAGTAAGGTCAGAGAGAGAAGGCTATGCCGTGCTTGATAGGGCCTGTTTAGTGATCTAAAGTGATCTAAAGTGCCTAAAGTGATCTAAAGTTGAGGAGTGCACTCGACGCGCAGTCATTTGTATGAAAAAATAAAACTAATGCTCTCTAAACAGTCGGTTTAGAGTGAACAGCTTAAAATATATCAATGATCGCGAAGCGCACAACAACTTTAGCTCATTTTAGTTCACTTTAGTCACTTTAGATCACTTATGAAGATCGCATGGCTATGTACACCCTCAGGGGTGAAACCAAAGCCGAGCCTTCAGGACCCGGATTTTTACCCAGAGAAGGAGATGCCTATGGATCAGGAGATTTATCATCATATCAGAAAAGAATCTGTTGTGAACTTCGTGATTAACACTGTTATCAACGGTATCATCGCATGGTTTATATTACGTTCAAAAGGGGTGCTGATGATATGGGGAGGAGAGCATAATTTTGGTGAGGATATTGCGATCACGGCCTTCCTTCTTCTTTTAATCATCTCCCTTATCGTTATTTCCATCAACAAAATGAATGTTCGCAAAGGTAAAGTGCCTTCACTTGACTGGAACCAGGGGCTTTTTTTACACCGTGTCCTGAGCAAAATTCCCCAAAACACCTTTCTGAGTTCGCTTGTTTTCGGTCTTTTTGGTCTTGTGGTGGTGGTCCCTCTCACGCTGTTCCCCCTATATGCGCTGGGGATAACCCAGATGAGTCCTTTCGCTTATTCGATATTCAAAGGAGTCTGGGCGGGCGTTCTCGCGGGAGTGATGATATGGCCCATTATCTTGTATGCACTGGGGAACAGTGATCAGCAACCAGCAACCAGTAACCAGTGATCAGTATCGCAAAACTTTCCTGGAAAAGGAGATAGTGAGATGACAGAACAAGGAGAAACAGGGCTGAAACTGCCGCCGGTCCATCAGTTGGGTTACGTGGTCAGTGATATTGAAAAAACGTGCAGGTACTATGAGTCGACTTTCGGGATGGGCCCCTTTTCAGAGGTCATCGATGTCGACATGGATGGCGCATTCCTGCGGGGCAAGCCCGTCAAAACGAAGATCAAGGTGGCGTTTGCTCAGTCGGGAGATGTCCAGGTAGAATTTATTCAGCCGGTTGAGGGTGAAAACGTCTATACTGAGTTTCTTGCGAGTAAAGGTGACGGGATTCACCATCTTGCTTTTCAGGTAGACGATATGGATGCCATAAAGGCTGAGTTTGCCAAGAAAGGCTTTGA
>JAFDJF010000462.1 GCA_019307645.1 Deltaproteobacteria bacterium | reverse complement strand
TGTTGGACCCGACATAGGCAATGCTTTCCTCCCAAACGGCAACGCCACTATGGGTTAGAACTTCGCCTGTGAAGACATTAACCACACGACCGTTGGATAAATACAGGTCAGCATTTTTTTCCCCAAGCGCAACGGAAACAAGCGATTTACGATCCGGAGTGACTGTTGTTCTCATGGATTTTTTGGACATGCTTTTTGCGCTATCCTTTTCGAGTGGAATTTATAACCAATTCTTCCCTGTGTCAAAAACCCGGCTCGTTATTAAGAAAGTATATCCTGGACGCCTTCAATCTGTAAAATCTGATGTCAGCGACTTTCCGGGCTATGACGTCCCCCAGTTTTTTTGGAGAAAAAACAAAATCGGACACCCCTGGAAATTTTTTCACATACGCCGCTGAAACTGTTGGGTTCTGCAGGATCCCGCCAATATTTTCAACAAGACCTTCCAGTTGAATCCCTTTTATACTGAGCCAGTCGGAATAATCCTCATTAATCGTACAGGAAATGTTTGGGTTGTGAGAAAAGTTTTCCGCATGCCTGCTGGCTGGACCGCTAAAAAAATAGAGATCAAACCGGATATTGACGTAAAATACCGTAGCGGCATGCGCCATGCCATCTTTGTCCGTGGCCAAAGACACGGTATGGTGCGTTTTCATATACTGTAAGGATGGCTTTTTCGAGTTCCTTATTTTTTATTCCCGTGATCTCCTTCAACAAATATGAGGAACGTATTTTCGCACGAACTCCGAATTGTTATTAATGAACATCATGGGTATCAAGCCTACCCAGTTGACAAATAGAAAACTTTTCGGATCTTATCTTGTCAACTGTATGACCCATGCTTTTATACTCAAGGGTTTGCGTCTCACATCTTTTCGATCCTGCAGGACAGTGCCTTGAAGACGGGGAATCCTGAGATGGGGTCACGATCTTTATCGTCGGTAATAAAATTGACATTGCTATGTCTCCATCCTTCAGCCTGTATGGGAGAGCCCCCGCCCTGGTTCACTTCTACGACCCCCGGGATGGAGTTGACGGTAACATGGGCCATAACCCTGACTTCTCCATGCGGTGTTATGACCTTGACCTTATCCCCGGTTGAAATGTTTCCGGGTCTCGCATCCTGCGTATGGATAATCGCCCGGCACTCGGGCTGCAGTCTTAACAGCCCGGGGATATTAAGATGCTGGCTCCTAAAAGCAGACCGGATGCGCGCGCCTGTGGTCAACGTCAAAGGAAAATTTTTCGCTGGCTGTTGATTATCAGGCATTTGGGCCCTTTCTTCGTAGACCGGTAGTGCACTGTAGCCAAAATTTTCAAGAATGGACGATTGGATCTCCCATTTGCCTGAGGGGGTAGGAAATCCCGGTTTACCGCCCGGCCTGAGTTTTCCGGAAACCCACTTTTTTTCCTCATAGGGTGGAACCGCTTCTTCATAAAGCGGCATAGGACCTTTGTCTGCGCTTCTCTTGAATTCATTAAAATCAATGGGCAGATCTTCAATCAGGTATTTTACCATATCGTCCTCGGTCTTGGGATAGAAGTGCCCGTATCCCAGTCTTTCCGCCAATTGCGCGTAGATCAGGTAGCTGTTCCGTGCTTCACCAACGGGTTCAATCACCTTTTTCCGGTACCGGAGCGAAAACGAAAAGGGACCTACATTCTGATAGCTGCAGATTGAGGCCGCTTCAAAGTAGGTGGTAGCGGGAAGCACCATATCCGCATACAAGGCATCAGCAGTAAAAAACATATCAATGGAAACCAGGTAATCCAGGGCCTGGAGTGCCTCTCCTTTTCGCCTGCTCCAGGCGGACCATGTCGGTAAGCGGGGAATCGGTGACCGGATTGGTCCCCCACACAAAAATCACGTCCGCATTTTCAATGTCCGGCAACAGGGCCATCATTGGAATGCCAAGGGTCGCAATCGGGGCCAGCATGCCATAAGAGATATAGCAAAGGCTGCCCACTGAAAAGGCATTGGGAGAACCCAGCGGCATGAAAATAGAATTGCCGGCAGGCAACCCCTTTTCATTGGGCGTAAACATCTTCCACAGGGATTCCTCAAAATTCCCTCGACCGAAAAAAGAGGCCATGCACCGGGGTCCGTACTGATCTTTCAGTTCAACAACCCTTGCGGCAATTTCTTCCAGCGCCTGATCCCATGATATGGCTTCAAATTCAAGCGTCCCCTTCGGACCTTTCCGCTTCAAGGGTGTTGTCAAGCGATCCGGGGAATAGATGATCTCAGGCGCACGCAAACCGCGTGCGCACGGAACGCCCTGGATATGGTCTTTCCATGGATGTATCTTTTTAATCCTGTCGTTTTCCAAGCTGATTTCAACGCCGCATTTTGCCTCACAAATTCCACAGATACCCTTTTCTATTCTATCGGCCATGTCTTTGATCCTCTCAAAAATTCACAGTTAATCCTGAATTATTTTATGATTCATCCATCCGGATAATTGACCCCCGGGAGGTTGTCTGATTATAGCAATTTTTTACAGTGTCAAGGCATATAAAAAAAATTACCCCAAGCATATAGTTGATATCCCGAGTATATTTTTTGTGTATCTGGATGTCTTAAGCACATTAATCAATGCCATATTCCTTCCATCTTTTCTTAATTTTATCAGGTGTTGGAAGATAGCGATTCGAAGGGGGAAATCGTTCTCCAGCCCATTCTTTCACAGGATCTAACCGCCAGTCCTTGGTGGCATCTATACAAAGTCGGTTCCACCTTCCTGATCCTCCCATTTTAACCGGATCTTTAAACTCCGGCGGAGTGCTTGGGTCGAGTATGCTACCCTGGCAACCTCTTAAAACAGCTAAATCTTCGTCATAATCCCAAACACGCCAGGAGAATGCCCACAGCAGTTGGTTATAATCATGGATATCAACATCATCATCCACAACAAAAACATTCTTAAACCACCACATGGTCGCGCCCCATAGTGCAGCGGCAATCTGCTTGGCCTGTCCCTGATATTGTTTCTTGATCTTCACAAAAATATCATTCCCATGTGTAACCGGCGGGCACCAGGCATCAAGCACCCCGGGGATAATACAATTTGTGTTAAGGTAATCCAGGGCAAAGGATGACGCAGTAATAGAATGGACCAGAGCGCCTTCGTCAAAAGGCGGACCCTCTACAGAACCCTGCAGGATCGGATCATCCCTGAAAGTGATGCAACTTATGTCAAATGAAGGTTTTGGGGCCTTTAGGCCTCCATAAAATCCCGTATATTCTCCAAAAGGTCCTTCGCTTTTAAAATCTCTTGGGTCCAGAGAAATAGTTCCTTCTATAACAATTTCAGCATGGG
>JAFDJF010000461.1 GCA_019307645.1 Deltaproteobacteria bacterium | reverse complement strand
CCCATTTGTGTGCTGCGCGACAAATTTTTCGTTATACAGATTTTCATTGATGATAAGGCCAATCATTGACAGTGCCAATGCGCCATCGCTGCCGACGCTAACCGGTATCCACCAATCTGCCGCTTTGGCCGTAGGATCAGAGATTAAACCGATATCGACCAATTTCGCTCCATTTTTTTGGGCTTCCCGAACATATCTCCACACCCTGGTACTCATTTCAGCCGGATTGCAACCCCAGACGATTATGTATTTTGTTTTCCCTTCAATAAGGGTCCGCGGATCTAAGCCATGAGCGAAGTTTGTACCGTAAGTGAAATAACTCGAGAAGAATGGATTAGAATCTATTGCGCATCCTTGAGTCCAGTTCGTTGCCCCCAACAGAGTTCGCAACCGGTTGCCCAGCATCATTTGAGTTTCCGCAAAAGGGATGCTATTGGGAGCGGTTATCATGAGAACTGACTCCGGTCGAAATTCCTCCCGGATCTTTTTGAGCTTATCCGCGATCTCGTCCAGGGCTTGCTCCCAGGTGATCCGTTCCCAGTTTCCCTCACCTCTTTTACCCGCTCTCTTAAGGGGGTACTTCAACCGGTCGGGATGGTAAGGCAAACGGGCCCCGGCCACCCCCTTCAGGCAAATATCCCCTTTTTCTCCATCAGGATAGGTGAGCCTTTCAACCTTGATTATTTTCCCATCCTCCACATGAGTCCGATGAAGACACCCTTCATGACACCCATTCCCTGGACAACAGTTTAACGTCGTTTTTCTCTCCATTTTTCTGCCTCCTTGAGAATTTTCTTTTATCAACAAGGCGTTGCTTCTAAAAGAGCATTCTTACCGTGGCAATTGTACTGTTTATCGATAATACGGCTTTACCGGATACTACGGGGACCTCCTCCTTGTCACGCTCCCTGGCATCACAAAGAAATGCGCTTTTGATCTCACGGCCATTTAATTTCAATCTGACTTCACCCGGGCAATCATTAAAAGAGAGGATCCTTACAATCAATCCGTTACCCCTTGACGCCTTCTTCACAGCGCTTAACAGTACATCCTCGCCCTCGACACTAACAAGAGAGTCAGCCAGGGCCACTGCATTTGGTGTCCCGGACCAAAACCAGAGGTCAGAAAGGACTTTCCCTGTCAGATTGTACAGCTTGTTTTTGCGCCAGTCTCCTTTTGGGGTAAACCAGACTGCGTAGTTGAGGGTCTGCTCCTCAGAAACCATTCCGGATGCCGGATGTGCAAGCAGTGGCAAAAACCCGAAAGCCTTCTCTTTGGGTGCGTTGCGAAGCGCGATCCATTCAACGGCGCCATTGCTGTTACCGGACACACTGGCCGGACCGCCAAGGAATATGGCCATACCACGGTCAGATCCGTGATCTGTGAGGTGGACAAAGTTCATAGCCGGCCAGAAAGTGGGGTCATATATTTTGGTAAACGGCCTTCTAACCACTCCTCCCGGCATGTCCATTGTAAGACCCGAATCTCGGATATCCGTGACGAAACGACATGTGATGGTGCGCCTCTTGGAGCAACACCCGGTAAGACTCATCCGCACGATTGGAGAATCATTTCTAAACCACAGGCAACGAACAAGCTTCATGCCTGAAAGTTCTGACTCAACCACAGCCTCAAGCAAACCGTTTTGTTCCTTTGCCCGAATACTTGCGGGCATCTGACTTGCCTTTTTAAGCCCCTTGAATGCGCCGCCCCAATATTCATGCCCCATCCGCCAGAGGCCACCCGTATCCTTGTAGTTTACGACGTCGTTTCCAAGGCCGGTAAGAAGAGATTCTCCGGATTGCTGATCAATCCATTGCGTAATGCATCCCCCACGGCCTTCATCCAATTCTATCATGTAATCGGGCGTCTCCACCCTGAGCCTGCCATGTTTCATTTCCCAGGAAGGCTGCTCAGCTCTGGTTGTGGCAGATGCTGGTGGAAAGAGCGATGATGCTTCGTTGATCACGGACTGTGCCTGCTCCTGCGCCTTTATCATCCAAGGCCTCTGCTCCAGTGTCCAGACTCTGTCCGGTGAGGTCCCGGTTATAAAATCATGATGGTTGGATACGGCCAATATCTCCCAGGCTGAATGAAGCTTTTGTTCAATATCCGGCGCCATGGCTGTGCCGTGGTCGGCTGCAGCAAGTAACTTCTCACCTAAAATCAGATCCCGGCAAAGTTTCTTGCAACGTTGCTTTATCTCCGGTCTTGAAGAGTAAAAGCCCATCCAGTAAGGGTTTAAGTCAAGCTCTAACTCTTGCAAACGGTCCTTGTAAAAGGACACCAGTTCCATGTAGTCATCGAGCCCGGCGTTAACTGTGTAAACACCCGTATCCTGGTATCGGGTGCGGTTGTATCTATCGAGCAGTGAAACAAGATCCGGAATCGGATCTACAAAATCGCATCCGATCGGACAGAACATATAAGGGGTCTGCGAAAGAGGAGACAGCCGGCGAACATAAGAATCGATCTTTTTTGCGACACTTTTCTCAGACCTTGCAGGCAAGCCCACATTATGCCCCATCCACCTGATTATGCCGCGCAAGGCAATCATGTCTCCCTGGAAATAGCCAAAGGCGTTCCAGTGGCACAAAATACGCGAGCCGCCAGGGCTCTTCCAGATAAAATCGAGGGTCTTGAGATCCCGATAAAGAAGCTCCGCGCTCGAACCTGTTCGAGGAAACAGCCGACGCGGCCTGAAGTCCGTCGCCTGGAAATACATGCCGTCAATCCGGGTCAATGCGACGTTGTCAAAGCCAAGGGAAACAAGTATGTCCGGCAGTGTTGGGGAATGGCCGAAGTTGTCAGGAAGGTATGCAAGGCGGGGCTCCTGGGTCATACCATTCAGGCGTAACCATTCCTGACCAATGAGGTAATCGCGGATGATCGCCTCGGTATCGGGCAGAAGCGTATCAGGCGTGGTCACGCCACTGCCTGTAAGCCGCATCCTGCCCTGATTGATAAGATCCCTCAATGCATCATGCTTGTCCGGATTTCGGTCCCAGAACATCTTAAGAAAAAAGATGCACTCAATAGAGAAGATTCGCCTTGGATCATTTATAAGCGCTTTGATTGCAGATGAGAGGATGCACTCGATCCGCTGTTGGTAGTACTGCTCAGATGTTAAGAGCCAATTAGGGTCCCAGTGGCTGGACTCGCCGAAGATTAACACGCGCTTAGCTTCAGGAGGAATCCCAAGGCGTTCTTTTATTGCTTTTTCATCGTCTTTCATAGCAAAATTTGGGCTTCATCATATTGTTTTGGAACGATGAAATCTTTTCTGTGGTACCCGCCTGATCACTTTCCTTCGATGGCATGGTGCGC
>JAFDJF010000460.1 GCA_019307645.1 Deltaproteobacteria bacterium | reverse complement strand
GGCTCTATCGCGATTTAACTTTGACTCTTTCACCCAATCCTGATCTGCCTTCCAAGCGCGTTGTGTGTATGCAGGTCAAAGGTGATGTCAGCGAATCACAGGTAAAGAAGACCTGCGTTACGATTCAGGACAAAATTGAAACGGCGTTTGGGACTGTAAAGGGTTTTGAAGATATTGATAATACCTGGGTGTGGAAAGCCATCCCTTTTGCGAGCCCCCCTGTGGGAGCCCTCCAGTGGAAGGCGCCCTCAGACCCTGAGCCCTGGGAGGGAGTGCGCGAAGAGACACAGTTCTGCAGTTCGTGCACCCAGTATGATCAGATGACCGGGACTACGATCGCCGGCAGTCAGGACTGCCTGTATCTGAACGTGTGGCGGCCTCAGTCCAATGAAAGGAATCTGCCGGTGTATGTCTGGATTCACGGCGGAGGCAACTCAACCGGCCACGCTGCTCAAGCTCCGGAAACCCAAGGAACAAAAATCGCAAGCAAGTCCAACATGGTGTTTGTCTCCATGAACTACCGTCTCGGGCCTTATGGCTGGTTCACCCATCCTGCCCTCAGAACAGGAGCGCCCGGCGATGAGATGAACGATTCAGGAAACTACGGCACAATGGACCTCATAAAGGGGCTTGAATGGATACAGGAAAACATAAGGGCTTTTGGCGGTAACCCCAATAATGTTATGATCACCGGGGAATCAGCAGGTGCAATGAATGTCCTTTCTCTCATGATATCACCGGTTGCAGAAGGCCTTTTCCACAAGGCCATGGCTCAGAGCGGTTTAACATTCTCTCTTCCTGTCGAAAACGGTGAGGCAAGTGCTCATGACGTACTTCTGAAACTTCTAATAAATGAAGGCCTTGCTGCTGACGAGGCAGAGGCAGAGGCTTATCTGGCAGGTATGACCTACAGTGAGATTGAGGCATACCTGAGGTCAAAAACCGCCGATGAAATATACGCCTGCTACGATAAAATGGGTTGGGGCTTGCTCAGCTTCCCCAGTATATTCCAGGATGGTGAGGTTATCTCAGCCACTGGACTTGAAATGTACCCCGGTCAGGGCTATGTGAACAAGGTGCCCATTATTGTTGGGAGCAACAAGGAAGAGGCCAAGCTCTTCCTTTTTATGGACCCCTATTTTTCTGGTAAAGATGAACTATATCAGATTGTTGCAACCTACACCAGTGATTCCTGGAAGGCCATTGGCGTGGATGAAGTGGCAAGAAAATTGAGGTCATACGGGGATCAGCCTGATGTATATGGTTACCAGTTTTGCTGGGGGACCTATGAAGAGGGTGGGGGAAGCCCGATGCCCGCACCGTGGGATTTCAAAATCGGCTCATCTCACTCCCTTGATGTCCCCTTCTTCCTGGGTGGGGATACCTGGAATGTGATTATGACATACTGGGCTTTTAACGAGGAAAACCGGCCGGGGAGGGAAGCCCTTTCAGACGCCATGATGGCATACGTTGCCCGGTTTGCACGTACAGGGAATCCCAATGCCCCGTGCTCAGGTCTGCCTGAATGGGAGCCGTGGTCCAATGATGTTGATGCCCCCAAGTGCATCCTGTTCGATGTAGACGGTGATGCCTTAGACATAGCCATGTCGACTGCTGAAGTCACAATCCCCGGGGTATTGGAAGCGATGGAATCCGAGGTGCCGGAACCGCTTTATTCGGAGGCATATGATTACTTGACCACAAAGTCACTGGTGTCTTATTTATTTGAATAATAGACAGCTGTGATCCCTGTGCCCAAAAAGTCCCTGGGGACTGATCCCCAGGGACTTGATATGACGATTGCCAAGCTGTACTTTCTATTTGATTTATTTACCGTCCGATATGTATAATATAATTTTTAGAGGAGAGTTAAGATGAAGAGACTCTTTCTAATCTTATTTTTTGTCGTCCTGATGGTTGGCTTTAGAGATATTTCATTGGCCGAACCCTACAAACACCCGGCATTTCCATCGGATCAAATTATAGCCAAATGGTATGGGCCGGGGTTTCATTCTGTAGCCGGAAAACACAGAGATACGAATGGTGTTATCTATTTGTTCATATATGTCAAACCAAAGAGCAGCAATCGTGTCGTAGGCCCTTTTTTGCTCACCAAACTGGATACAAACATTTGGATTATTAAATATCCTGACGGTGATTGGAATGTTTTGGAAAGATAGCTACAACAAACAACTTTTATTTAGAAAGGAGAATATTATGAAATCCTTACGCACAAAGATACTCATTATTTGCAGCATTGCTTTTTTTAGTTTTGGATTTATTGGCTGTAATAACGAAGGACCTGCTGAAGAAGCCGGGAAAAAAATTGATCAAGCTTTCGATTCAGCCAAAGAGAAGGTCGAAGAAGCTACAGAATAATAAAAAGATTTTTTCTGGACCCCTTGGACCATTTCTCCCAATTAATTGGGAGAAGAACCAATTCTAAAAGCTTTTGTCAAAACTGTGAAGGATATCATGAAAAAAAGAATTTTGTATTGGGGATTAATGGCAATTTTAACTCTGTTTCTGGCTACCCCCCAGGCAGTGGCAAAGGGCAAAGGCAAAAAGAGCGATGCTGGAACGTCTTCTGGTTGGGAAAAAGGCAAGAAAAAGGGCTGGGAAGGCGACGTTCCACCCGGGTATGAGAAGGAAGCGACTGAGGATACAGAGAGAAAGACTAAAGAAAAATCTAAGAAGACCAAGAAGAAAGCCAAGAAATCAAAGGAAGAAACCGAGGACGAAGCTGAGGAGCTAAAGAAGAAGAGCAAAAAGAAAGCTAAGAAATCAAAGGAAAGAACCGAGGACGAAGGCAAGGATGCCAAAAGATTAATGGAAAAGGAAGCAGAGACAGAATAAGCAGTTTAAGATCCTAAAACCTATTTGAGTCAGTGAAATATAACCCGCAAAAATTAGGAAAACACCATTCCCCGTCATTATCCGATTTATAATAATGTTCTGTTATATCAAATAGATCCATCCTGACTGGGCTCCGGTTTTTACCGGAGTCCAGACTTTTTACGGAATTTAAATACTGAGATTTGGCCTTCCAAAAAAGTTAAAAGGTCAGGGAACTCCAATATCAGGACATAAAGCTTCTGGTTATTTGCTCAGAAGCTTTTTTAGTATTCGCACAAGGTTTGGTTCAAGTAGCTACACAATTTATCCTTATCTACACGAAAGCATCGTATCGTATACATTAGTACATTTTTTTTACCCTTCTATTAATTTACACCACCTACCTGGCACGAAAAAAAATCTTCAACATACTAAAATTGTAGCAGTTTTGCACCATTTCGAGGGTGTAAACTTTTTTGACTCCGTACTGGCATGTCTTTTGCGTAATCTCG
>JAFDJF010000459.1 GCA_019307645.1 Deltaproteobacteria bacterium | reverse complement strand
ACCTTGAACCCTGAACCGATCATTTTAGGTAAGCGTAAAGCGATGAAAAAAAAGATCATGCTCCTTCTGGCTGCAGCTTTCATCCTTTCGTCGAACTATGTGTACGCACGACAGTACCATGTCCTGGAAAACAGGGATGTAAAAATTCTCTTTGAAGCACCGCTCGCAAGGGCTGCAAAGGGAGTTGCGGATATCTACCCTCAAGCCAAGACCGCCCTTGAAAGCACCTTCGGCTGGGATCTGAATTTTAGACCGTCTGTGCTTCTCATCACAGACAGGGAACACTTTAAAAATATGGCCGTCTCCCCCCTGATCGTGGCCTTTGCTGTCCCCAACAGAAGTCTTATTGTAATCGACTATACAAAGATGGCCCGCCATCCTTACTCAATTGAAAACACCTTGAAACACGAACTGTGTCATCTTCTCCTTCATTACCATATTCCCGGAGGGGCGCTGCCCCGATGGCTGGACGAAGGGGTTTGCCAGTGGGTCAGCGATTGGATCGGGGATATCATCATGGATCAGAAGCGCTCTTATCTGAATAAGGCCGCATTAAAAGGATCATTTATTAGCCTTCGGTCATTACATAACAGTTTTCCCTCCGGCAAAGAGCATCTGCTTTTGGCCTATGAAGAGAGCAAGAGCTTTGTTGCCTATATCCTCAGCGAATTCGGAAAAGAAGGGATCTTGAGCGTTCTTGATCACATGAAAAAGGGAGAAAATGTGGAAGATGCCTTTTTTAATGCACTCGCTACCCCTTTGGTGGACCTTGAGATACAGTGGCGTTACTCTATCAGAAAAAAAACAACCTGGTTTACCCTCCTGAGCTTCTATCTTTATGAAATCCTTTTTGGCCTAATGGCCCTGCTCTCCATTTATGCGTTTATAAAGATAATGCTAAAAAAACGAGCCTACATGGCGGAGGACCCGGAGGACCACCTTCTCTCTTGACGGTCCGGTTCACAGTGAACTATTGTTTTTGTTTGTTTCAACCCTGTTTTATTGATCAGTGATCCGTAATCAAAAAAATTGGTGGGCGCAGCCCACCCTACGACTATCTGTGACCAGTGATCAGTAACCAGCTTCTTATTTTTTGTTCGACGTTGGAAGTTCGATGTTGGAAGTTCATCTTTAAACCGCTTCCCAGCATCCTTGCCTCCCAGCGTCCCAGCTTCTTGTATCCAGCAACCCGTAACAATGGACTGCTGACTACTGACAACACTTTTTTTCGAGGAGACAAGAAATGGAATATCCTAATCTGTTCTCACCCATAACGATTAATCGCATGGAACTTAAAAATCGTATTGTTATGACGGCCATGCATCTTGGATATACCCCGGACGGCGAGGTTACCGACAGGCTGACAGACTTTTACACCCTGCGGGCCAAGGGCGGGGTGGGACTGATCATCGTTGGCGGATGCCGCTTCGATGACTACGGCGGCATGACGAGTATGATAAGCATCAGTGACGACCGGTTCATCCCCGGTCTCCAAAGGCTGACAGACTCTGTGAAAAAAAGCGGGGCAAAGATCGCTGCCCAGCTCTACCACGCAGGCCGCTATTCCCATTCCTCAGCAATCGACGGACGGACACCTTTTTCAGCTTCTGCTGTTCGATCCACACTGACACGTGAAACGCCAAGGGCCCTGGAATTGGAAGAAATTCCCGCCATACAGGACCTGTTTGCGAAGGCGGCTGTGCGGGCCAAAGAATCCGGTTTCGACTCTGTCGAGATCCTGGGCAGTGCCGGATACCTTATCAGCCAGTTCCTTTCGCCTCTCACGAACCTGCGCCAGGACGCGTATGGCGGCTCTTTTGAAAAACGGATGCGTTTTGGCTTAGGCGTTGTGAAAAAAGTGAGAAAGGCTGTCGGACCGGACTATCCAGTCATTATGCGCATGGCCGGCAATGATTTCATGGAAGGGGGTAACACAAACCTCGAGGCCAGGTCCTTTGCTGTTGAACTTGAAAAGGCGGGGGTCGATCTCCTTGACGTTACTGGCGGCTGGCATGAGACACGCATTCCCCAGTTGACCATGTTTGTCCCGCGCAAGGCCTATATCTATCTGGCCAAGGGCATTAAGTCCGCGGTTTCCATTCCGGTTCTGGCCAGCAACCGGGTCAATGACCCACACATCGGGGAAGAGATCCTGCGCAACGGGGAAGCGGATCTCGTTACCATGGCAAGGGCCCTCATCGTTGATCCGGATCTCCCCAACAAAGCCCGCCAGGGGAAGTCCCACCTGATCTACCACTGCGTGGCCTGCAATCAGGGGTGCTTTGACAACATCTTCAAGTCAACGCCTGCCACCTGCCTTGTTAATCCATGGGCAGGAAGAGAAGGAGAGCTTCCATTTCGTCCGGCCCCGGAACCAAAAAAGGTCCTGGTGATCGGCGGTGGGCCGGCCGGCATGAAGGCCGCCTGTACCCTAACGGAGCGGGGCCACAGGGTCAGCCTGGTTGAAAAACAGGATACTTTAGGCGGACAGCTTCTCCTAAACCGCCGCATACCGGGAAGAGAGGAACTGATCACAGCGGTCGCAGATCTGACCAATAATTTAAAGGCCCTGAACGTTGAAACATTGCTCGGGAAAGAAGCCGATATCCAATTAATAAAGGATATGTCTCCAGATGCGGTGGTTATTGCCACCGGCGCCAGGCCCATAGAGCCGGATATCCCCGGCATCGACAATCCAAACGTAGTCCAGGCCTGGGATCTTCTGGCAGGAAAAACAACGGTAGGCAGGAAAGTGGTTATCATCGGTGGAAATGCCGTTGGCCTTGAAACAGCCCTCTGTCTGGCCAGTCAGGGGACCCTTTCAGCGGAGGTTCTTCGCTTTCTTATGATCAACCGGGCTGAGTCCATAGAGACCTTGACGGAGTTATTGAATACAGGAGACGTGGAAGTAACCGTCGTGGAAATGGCCAAAAAGGTGGGTCAGAATATCGGTGCATCCACCCGCTGGACAGTATTGGCCGAGCTCGGCCGATTGGGCGTCACGATTCTGAAAGAATCAACGGCCGTTGAAATCACGGCTGAAGGCCTTAAGATCAAAAAGGGAGATCAAACCGATTTTCTGGCTGCTGATTCTATTGTCCTTGCCGTGGGCTCAACGCCGGAGAATGCCCTTGTCAACGAAATTGATTCTCTGGTTCCTGAAGTCTACACCATAGGAGACGCCAAAGAGGCCAGGCATGCCCTTGATGCTGTCAGGGAGGGGTTTCTGGTGGGATTCAAAATTTGACGGTCTCGTAAAAAGTCCAATATCTGCGTTACGCTGCATCCTTCGTCACTGCGGCGTAAAGTAACTACGCCTCATTCCTCAGGATTTGCAAGCCTTGATCTTGAACAT
>JAFDJF010000458.1 GCA_019307645.1 Deltaproteobacteria bacterium | reverse complement strand
AGCCACAGAAGATTTTGAACCTGCTGAGCTTGCGACCTGGAGTGGGGCCGGGGCTCAGCCCGCGGTCTGGAATCTTGAGGCCGGGTATAATTGGGATTGGGGCAGGAACCTTGAGATCGCGTTTAAATATGCAGGTTCTGATGAGGCCGAAAATCTTGGATTCCCGGAGGATCGATATGGGATAGCCTTCAATCAGACAATTTTTGAAGGTGTCATCGCGTCCCTGGCATTTCTGCATGACAAATTTGATGAAAACGATATTAATGGCAGTGATGACAGAAATGTGGTGTTTGGTCAGATAGCCGTGGAATTCTAACGAAACTTCGCATCAAATCCCGACACGTCGAGACTCCGCGATTCCGGATGTCCCGACAAGTCTCAGGGCCGAACTGCTCAAGTCGAGTCGCTCGAGCCGAAGGCTTCGCCGTTCTAGCAAAAAGGGTAACTGTTTAGTGCTTTGAAAATAAGGCAGGAAGAGCCCTTTAATCCAATAATGATTTCTTTCAAAGCGCTAAACAGTTACCTTCTTTAGAGTTTCCGCCACATCCGAGAGTTTCAATTCCTTGAGCCGCTCGACAGTAGGAATGCCTCTCTGATCCCAACCCATAAGCTTGTAATACTCCTCCTTGGCCCGCTCAAGATCTTCACGATTATACTTTCTTTCGGCAGCGTCCTCGGTCGTGAAGCAGATATCGCGAAGAACATCGTCCTCGCGGGTTCGCCCCTCTCTCGCCTGAATGGCCCTCTCAAGGGTACAGAGCATGTTGCCGGCCTTATAGGATTCCTTTTCGCTCATCTCAACCCCCGTAACCGCCGTGAACAACCTGCTCTCTAACGAGGAGTCGCCCACGTGATCTTTGCTGTTGGGGTTAAAGAGGAAGGGAAAAGCCACGTCACAGACAATATAGCTATCCTTCAAAACGGTTCGCTCAAAGAAACGCTTTGCAACACGGGACGTCCACTCCCAATTGAGCCCCTCGCCGTCCGGTGTAAGGAACTCGGCCGCCTTCTCTGAGCCGTAGGCATGTTTCATGGTCGGTTTTATAACAGGGATCAACTCCTCGACTTCGGCAAAGTTGGGCGGATAGCCCAGAGATGTTGAAGCTCCCCATAACTGAGATATGAGGTTGTGGGATACCATCGCATCGCGATTGTCCAGAACCCAGATAAGGGCCAGCGGCGGGATGGCAAAACCGTCGGGGAACCCGCCGTAATAAAGCCAATGTTCTCGATAACCCCCGAATTTCCCAGCCCGAGGATATAGGACATGCATCAACTCCTCGGCCTTACCGCCCAGTTTTGTGGCTGCCCTCTGGCATCCCTCAGCCAGGAGGTCCCCGAACCCCTCACGATGCGCTATCTTTCTGAGAAGTTCAAAAATAAACTTACGACCACCTATTTGATCCAGAGGAAGTCCGGTATCTTTCTCACTGAGCACCTCTTCTTCATAACAGGTCGCCAGCCATGGTACGATTGCATGAATCTCGTAGGCATTGATTCCGTAATAATCGGCCATACGTCCGGCTTCCCATGTGAGCTTGCTGTAACCCTTTTCCGGATCTTTTATGATGGACTCAATATACATATTCGACTGTATGCATTGGGCCACCCCGTCGGTTATATCCGGCCCGCGGACCCGTGACCGGCATCCGATGGGGCACGCATAACAGGCATCGGGAAGGCGCTCGTAACCGGAGTTGGGATCAGAGCACAGATTCCAGAGTTCCCCGGGGGCGCCTGTCGCCTCACCGCGGCCCTGGCCGCCCCAGATGTTATACTTGAAACCTGTCTCGCTTGCTTCAGTAAAAGATCCGGGCTTGGATGGGCGTGAAAACAGGGAACGGATATAACTCGTCACCTCCATGAGCTCCTTCGGTCTTGCCACCTTGATCGAACCGGTTCCCCGGACCGCTATGGCCTTCAGATTTTTAGAGCCCATGACGCTTCCGTATCCTCCCTGACCTGCGGCATCGCCCGAATCTGTAATAATGATGCCGATTCGAGTCTTCATTTCGCCCGCCTTGCCAATGGTCACCGCCCTGGTCTCCTTGCCGTGGACTTTCCAGAGTTTCTCCTGGGTAGTAAATGTGTCCAGTCCCCAGAGTTTGGAGGCATCCCTGATCTCCACCTTACCGTCATGGACCCAGAGATAGACCGGCTTGTTTGCCCGGCCATACACCACGATTGCGTCAAAACCGGCCCACTTCAACTCCGGTGCCCAGTGCCCACCACACGCCGAGCGGGAGTAGGACTCCACCGGGGCAGTCTGGGCCGCCTTGCCGACGACCATGAAACGACCTGAGGTGGGGGCCAGTGTCCCCTGCAAAGGGCCGGTCGTAAATATCAAGCGGTTTTCGGGGTCAAATGCGCCCGCATCAGGTGGGACCTCTTCCCAGTATATGCGCGAAGCAAGTCCCCTTCCGCCTATATAGGTTGGGACATAATCAGAGGTGGAAACGATTTCAGATTTCCCCCTGGTCAAATCGACTCTCAATATCTTACCTGCCCATCCATACATACTCAACTATCCCTCCTTAATTATCGGGTATCCGGTCTTGAGTCCATCATCCGACCACCGAAATTGCAGTGCCCCGTAAGGGCAAAACTTCACGCATTGAGGATCACCAAAGCAGAGATGACACTTAATGCTGATCCCACGCTCTTCATCGTACCGGGGCCGGGCCGGGGTGAATACACTTCCACAGGCATCTATGCACTGTTCGCATCCTATGCAGGCATCCTCGTCTATGATTCGAGCATTTGTGCCCGATTTTTTGTCTATTATAATGGCATCCACAGGACAAACGGGGAGGCACAGGGGTTCAACGCATTGAAAACAGGGGTTGGGCTCGTAATCGACCTTCAAGTAATCCTTCTCGAGTATGATCCGGGCAAGGCTTGAAGATGCCTGCCCCTGCGAATTATAATTGCTGCAGACAGCCTCGCATGTGCGACAACCTGAACAGAGTTCCTTATTCACCACCACGACGCCCTTTGACAATGGTAACGTTTTTCCGTCAGCAAAGGCGATCATCTCCAGGATATCCCCTGCCGCACCAGTCCCTGCCAGGACAGCGAATCCGGTCACGCCCGCCTTCAGGAAGGCTCGCCGGTTTAAGGGCGGGATCTCCCTGAAACTCTTCTCCTGGCTCTCTTTCCTCTCCAGCGATCGATCTTCCTCGTTAGCCATCACTAATATCCTCTTGTATAACAGTTAAATTACCACCGCCAGAGGTGGCGCTTGATTATATTATTCATTGCATAGATTTGATTGTTCGTCAAATGATTTCAAATCGGTATTTGATTTTTTGTAACTACTCAGGTTCATGGAACCTTATTAATCAAGCTTTCTTGACAATCACG
>JAFDJF010000457.1 GCA_019307645.1 Deltaproteobacteria bacterium | reverse complement strand
GCAAAAGGCGCAGTAATAGTGGACTATTTCAAGGTTTTTGCTTTTTAAAACCTGCCAAAAATGACCTGAAGATGAGATGCCAAAATGTGAAGTTATTTATGCGCGAGCCCTAAGTTACGTTTTGTTTCTATCCAGCACCTTCCGAACGGTGTTTGCCAAGTCCCGTATTTCAAGAGGCTTCATGGCGAATTCTTTAATCCCCAGCTCTTTTGCCCGTTTTTCAGAGAGTTCTTCGCTGTATCCTGTACAAAGGATGATCGGAAGATCCGGACGGATATTCATAAGTTCTTTCGCAAGCATTTCTCCTGTCATTATGGGCATTCCCATGTCAGTAATAACCAGGTCGAAATTGTCCGGATTGGCACGATACGTTTCCAGGGCTTCAACGGGGTTCGTGCTGGCGGTGACCTCGTAACCAAGCAATTCAAGAATTTTTTTCCCCGAAACAGTAATTTCTTCCTCATCATCGACGAAAAGGATTCGATCGATCCCCCTGGGAAAGGATTCTATTGCTTTAGCAGCAGGTTTAGCTTCACTTTGAATCATTGGAAGATAAACGTGGAAGGTTGAACCTTTTCCGGGTTCGCTGTATACTCGGATTGTCCCACCGTGATTTTTTACAATTCCGTGAACCACGGCCAGTCCCATGCCGGTACCCGTTCCTTTTTCCTTAGTCGTAAAATAAGGGTCAAAAATTCGCTTAACCGTTGCATCATTCATGCCGCACCCTGTGTCAGATATGCACAGAAGTAAATAATGTCCGGGTTTGAGTTCGGCCAGCGCAGGATCACTGTCCCTATTTGCTTCCACACGACTCAGGGTCACTTCCAGTAAACCACCTTTCGCACCCATGGCATGATGAGCATTTGTGCAAAGATTCATTATTATCTGCTGGATCTGGGTCGAGTCCCCCATGATTGTGCTGGTTTCGGTATCAATATTCTGAACGATTTCTACAGTACTTGGAAGAGAAGCCCTGATAAATTCAAGAGCGCTTTCAATAATCAGCTGTACCTTAACGGGCTTTTTTTCAATCTCAGTTTGCCTGCTGAAAGATAGAATCTGATCCACCATGTCTTTGGCTCGACGACTGGCGGTTTTAATATGGTCGATACTTTGCAGCGCCTCGTTATGTGTCTCAGGAATCTGAAAAAGTGCTATTTGAGCATAATTCATAATGATACTGAGAATGTTGTTGAAATCATGGGCGACTCCCCCTGCCAATGTCCCTAATGACTCCATCTTTTGAGCGTGCTTTAACTGGTCGGCTAAGCGGGATTTTTCTGTAATGTCATGGGCAATTTTAATAACACCGGTCAGGTTTTTTTTATCATCAAAAACGGGTTCAGCTTTGGTATTCCATATTTTCCCATCCGGAGAATGAATGATGGTTTGTTCTGTTGTTCTTGTTCTGAATGCTTTTTCCGCAGGGCAATTATCACAGAGACTTTTCAGATCAGTACACAACTCATGACATGTACGCCCGATAATTTCTTCAGGCGTTTTGTTAACAGAGTTGGCCGCGGCATTATTCGCCCACAATATTTCCTTGTCTTCATTGAAATAGATAAGACTGGTTGTTATCCCGTCAAGTATCGCCTGCTTCTGGGCTTCGCTTTGCCGCAATGCCTGCTCGGTCCGTTTTAGCCTGGTGTTATCCATGAAGTATCCCAGGGTCGCCCGTTTTCCATCGTACTGGATGGAAGTAACCGTCTCAATGGCACATCTGATTTCCCCCTTTTTGTGAACAGCACGGTAGACGTATGGAGAGTAGCTCTCCCCTTTCAACATTTTCACTGCATTTTCTCTAACCATATTCCAGTCTTCCGGGAAAACCATCCTTTGAGATTCCGTGCCCAGCAATTCGTCTTCCCTGTAACCCGTAATTTTCTGGAACTCCGGGTTCACAAACCGAAATTTTTCATCCTGCACAATGTAGATACCAATGGGTGAGTTGATAAATATGCTTGCAGAAAATTTGGTCTTCCCATGGGAAAAATCTTCTGGAGTCTTTGATTGGGCAGCCCTTTGGTCTTTGTTTGAAAGGTTAAAATTTTTTTCTGTTCGTGTCTTATCTATATCATTCATTCTGTTCATCCTGTGGAAGTCCCGAGTTGGTGTCCATCCAGAAATGAGATATTTTGTCCAAGGTCAAGGCATGCAAAGATTTTAACCGCAGGCGCCACGAAGTAAGTGCCCTTGGGGTGAATATACTGTAATATTTCGAGTCCCGCCTTAAGCGGGATGAGCATAACACTGAGATTGGGCAAAATAGCCATTTATGGATGGGCACGGGCTAGCGCCAGTCGTCGATCAGATATACGTCAGGTCGATTGTAGGATGCCTCGTTGGGTCGTTGCATAATGATGCCAACCATGTCAACGGTGAACCCCCGATCAAGCATTTTTTGATATGCCTGGTGTCGGGCCGTGTTGACGCCGGCAACCAGCCGCAGCATCCTTTTTTCAGCAGCCAGCGATTCGCATGCACTGAGAAGGCGATTAAAAAGTTTCCCTGAATTAAGCCCCGGTCGTACGGCTCCAAATTTAACATAACATGTGTCGCGGCCTGCTTCCGTTCCGGAACCGCAATAACATACCGCCAAACCGGCCAGTTTGTCGCCATCCTTGATAAGCACCGTGTCACCGAGTCCTTGAGTATATACTGAAGCAATTTCATGTTCCAGACTAAGCCCTTCAAAGATTAAATCCGTCATTTCGAAGCAATCGTTCAAGTACAATTCCCGGTCACTTTCGGGGATATCAGAGTACTTGAAATATCGGGAAAGGTTCTCCCCTGGTTGAACGGCCTTTGACATGATTGGGGTGAGAAAACGCGGCCAGAAGCCGTATCGTTGATACAGCCCGATGTGCTTTTGACTATCAGAAAAAGTGTAGAGCCCGGCGTGCCTGCATCCCCATAGGTCGAACATGTCTACAACAGGTTCCATCAGAAGTTTGCCGATGCCGCGGTTCCAGAAGTCAGGCAGGATCGTCAGAGGCCCAAGGAATCCCATGCTTCCCCATCTTGTGGCGATATTGCTGCCTACAAGTTTGCCGTCAACCTCGGCGCCAAAAGCGGCTGTGTGATCTGCGTTCCAGCGGCTGTGGATGCAGGCCTTATCGATTGAAAAATTTGCCGGGTCCGGAACACCGAGGAATGTACCGAAAGCCAGTCGGAATATCTGTTCCGCATCTTCCAGGTCAATCTCTTTGAGTAGGCGGATAGAAATATCCAATTTAGTCTCCAGCGGCAGTGAACTACACTTCGGGCCAGAAAATCATGACTACACACACATTTCACGCACTCTAACACGTTTTTGTTCGAAGTTTTATGCAACGTTAGGGTTTATTCTGCTCAACAATCAGTGAAAATTGCTTTCAATAACTGCTGTTGGACTCCGGCAACCTATTTTATATAACTGCGCAACAAGTCTTCGTTGAGTTCCGAGGTGATTTTTCTGGTGACACTCAGGGTAAATTCAACATCTTTTTCTATCCGAACAAGATAATATGACCCGGCAGGCGGGATTTTTTCAATGGAATAAGAGAGGCTCCCGTTTTCTGTGGATTTCCATTCAGGATCAAAATTTTCACCCAGGTATATGGCTATTTCAGATGCATCTTCAGGTATATAAGCGCTGATTTCAACAAGGTCTCCTTTCTTGAATCTGTCGTTCCAGGTAAACGCAACAATGCCTCCCCGTTTTGGATCAATATCTGCATCGGTGTAGGTTTTTTCAAAAATAGTCTTCCTGAAAGACCTTGTAAACACTTCATCTACCTTTCTCTGCCCCAGCAAAGCGACAGCTCTATTCGTCAACGTTTTGTATTGTGAACCGGGAGGTGAATTAACCGCCATTTTCAGAAATCTGTACCCTATCTGCTCCCGAAGGTTTTTGTCATTCGTGTACCTCAGTGCTTTGTCATAATAAGTGATTGCTGAAGAGTTGCCCTCGGCGTCCCCCAGCATTACAAAGAAGTCATATGCCTCTTTTTTGATGCCGGGATCATATTTTACAGCTTCCTCGAACAAAATCCCTGCTATTTCCGGCCTGCCGTTCTTGAACGCATCATAGGCTGTTTTTTTATATTCCTCTCCTGTTTTGTCCGTAAAATCGGGTTCTAGAGCAATGGCACTGTCAAACCGATCTTCAGCGCTGCGATAATTCCCCTGCATGAGATAACAGGCGCCAAGTAAAAAATGGGCCTCAGCGTCAGTAGGCTTTTTATTTATTCTCTTGGTCAGTAGTTCAATTGCCTGGGGTATCCTCTTGGCTTTGATATGGTCTTTTGCTTTAGCCACATCACTTTCAAATAAGGCACTGCCTGGAGATACATAAACTAAGACCAATGTCAGACATAGGATAACAGCAGGAATTATCTTCCGTTCCATCCCTCCTCCTTGTGGGAATTTGATTCGGCAATTTTGATGATTCCGTAAAAAGGAAAAAACACGTCACTCCCGTGAAAGCGGGAGTCCATAACGGTTTGAGATCACTGGATTCCTTCTTTCGCAGGAATGACAATCAATAGGAATATCGGACTTTTTACGAGTTCATCAAAACTGAGCGTTTTGAAGCAACCTCTGATGAGAATATTTTTTTATACAACACTTCCCTATCCCATGTCTATAGGGGAAAGTCCTCATTTTTTGTGGAAAACCGGCAGATTTTCGAAGTTCAGGTGAGGAGACAATGCCAACAGGGTAATCATTGGTGTAAAAATCATAACAGTCTCAAAATATTATTGTTTTCAGCAGCGGCCTTAAGGTGCAACCTCCCAGGGAGAACCCTTAGTTCGTCAGAGAGTAGGCGGGATACCTGATACCTTCCCATTTGAGTGCTTTGGCTCAGCTGGGGTGTCACTGTTTTTTGTAATATCGCATCGCTTCCGGAATAGTCTCTTTGATCTTTTTAATTCTCGTTTCATCTGAGGGATGTGTGCTCAAGAATTCAGGTGGTGCCTGCCCACCCTTTTCTTGTGCCATTTTTTCCCAGAACGTCACTGCCCGGTTGGGATCATAACCTGCCATAGCCATAAATATCAATCCGAGACGGTCTGCCTCGCTTTCCTGAAGTCGGCCGTAGGGAAGCATCGCCCCATATTGTGCGCCAACACCAAAAACAGTCATCCACAGCTGTTTTGTTTTTTCAGGTTCTTCATCTATGGCTGTAGACAGCGCCATGCCGCCCATTTGAGCAACTAAGGCCTGACTCATTCGCTCATTTCCGTGTTCAGCAATGGCATGAGCGATTTCGTGGCCCATCACCACTGCCAGACCGGTGTCATTCTGGGCAATCGGCAGAATTCCTGTGTATACCACCACCTTTCCTCCAGGCATACACCATGCATTCACCTCGGGGCTTTCCACGAGATTGAATTCCCAATCATAATTTTCCAATTCATGAGACAGGTTTTCCTGAGAAAAATATTGTTCGACAGCTGTCTGGATCTTTTTGCCGACCCTCTTAACCATTTGAATCTGTTTTTTGTCTTTGCTCAGCTTATTGGTTTTCAAAAATTCATCGTACTCTTGAAAGCTCATGGAAAGCATGGTGGAATCAGGGATGAAATTTAATTGCCTTCTACCGGTCAAAGGAACCGTGCTGCAGGACAGGCAAAGAAAAGGTGTGATAATAAAGATAGCGGCATAACGCTTTACGTTTTTCATGAGCGACCTTCCTTTAAAAACTGCTGTACGCAGAAACGCGCGGTCATTACGATTTTTTCGGCAAGCCGGGGCACGCCCGTGAAATATTGACATTTGATTTATTCAGATTTAAAAACCTGGTCCTCAGGGCCAGGTCAGAGAGAGAAGGCTCTGCCGTGGTTGATAGGACCTGTCTAGTGATCTAAAGTGAACTAAAGTGCCTAAAGTGATC
>JAFDJF010000456.1 GCA_019307645.1 Deltaproteobacteria bacterium | reverse complement strand
TCCTGGATGGAAACCTTTCCAAAAATGGGAAGGCCTTCCATAAACAGGAAGAGAACAATCAGGCAAAGGGTGATGATAGAGGCCAGGGCAATAGCGAAAAAAAACAGGTGGATTATCCGTTCCTTTTTCTGTCTACTCCTTGCGGTGTGACCTATTTTTTCCATCTGCGCGGTCTTTCCCTTTGGCGAAGAATCCTGTCCGGCATGACCAAATGCTGTCTGTTGTTTGGATATTCCGTATGCTGGAACTTGGGCTTGGTCCATAAGTGTCTACCAAAAAAATCCTTATCTCTCGGTATTCCCTAAGCCAGTCCATCTAATAGTTCGTTTAAACAAGCGCCACCCCTGTTCGGAGATGACACTTGCCTCGCGCATTTAATACAAAGGCACAAAACCCGCATCCCTCACATATTTCTGGCCTTTTTCCGGGTGGATCACAAAGTTAATGAATTTAAGCACATCGTCCTTTGGCCAGCCTGGTGTGAACATGAAAAGGGGGCGGCTGATGGGGAATGTGCCGTTCAAGGTGGTTTCCACTGATCCCTTCACCCGATTGACCATCAATGCCTTTACGCTTTTGCTCATATATCCGATACCGATATAGCCAATGGCGTTTTTGTTTTTTGTTTTTTGAAACGGCCTGTACAATGACGCCGTTGGATCCCTGAAGCAGGGCTCCCGGAAAAACCCGCTCCTTTTTCATAACCTTTTTTGACCAGACCTCATAGGTTCCTGAAGAAGTATCGCGGGAAATCACCACGACGGGCCGATCCGGGCCGCCGATCTCTTTCCAGTTTTTGATTTCCCCTTTGTAAATGGCCTTGAGTTGCTGCATGGTGATATTCATCACAGAGTTGCTGGGATGAACGACCGGCACGATGCAGTCATAGGCTACGGCAAAAGGCACGGGATACCTCCCTTTTCCTACAGCCAGCTTGACTTCCTTGTCTTTAATAAACCGGGAGCTGTCCGCAATATCCGTGCTTCCATCAATGAGGGCCTTGATCCCATTACCTGAGCCACCACCGGAAATGGAGATCTTCACGTCCGGATTCTGCTTCATATAGGCCTCCGCCACTTTCTGGGCAATGGGAAGCACGGTGGTCGAGCCTTTTATGATAACATTTCCAGCCCGGACTTCCCCCGTTGTAATAAACAACGCCGCTGACAAGACAAACAGAACAAAACATTTCAACTTCATATCCTTTCCTCCAAATTATATTTGTTAAAGAAAAGTATATGCCGGCATTGTTAGGTTTGTGTTAGCGTTATATGAAAATACGGTTAACATTATTGACGGCTTCGTACGCTCCCGATAGCGGAATCCTCCAGAGGCGGATAAATTTTCGCGTTGCTCAACTTGCTTCATATGGAGCTTTTTACTGTGCCGTCTTAGATATGACTTTTTACGAGTTCATCATTATTTATTTTGAGAAAATTACAGGAAGAATGGAAAACAGAAGGGACCGGACTGATACTAGCTGACATGCAGTGCCATCAAAATCTTGGCAGATGGATGGAAAAGGTGCTCCCCTCCCCGGGTGCGCTTTCAACAGTGACCTGCCCTCCATGGGTCTGGATAATGTGCTTTACAATGGCAAGCCCTAATCCAGTGCCGCCAAGCTTGCGGCTCCTGGCCTTGTCGGCCCTGTAAAACCGCTCAAAAAGCCGGGGGATATGATGTTTATCTATACCGCGCCCATTGTCCCTGACGTTGATAACTACTTCACCATCCGTTTCTATTGCCTTGACCTGGACAACGCCGTTATCGTTGCCATACTTGACCGCGTTATCAATAAGATTCACCATGGCCTGCTCCAGGAGCCCGGCATCAAATTCTGACCGGATCTGTTCACTACAGGAAAGCTCGATTCTGATTTTACCGGCTTGGGCTATAACGTCGCAGGATTGTATCGCCGCAAGGAGCAGATCCCTGACGCTTCCTTCGGTAAGTACTATTTCTTCTCTTTCGGCATCCTGCTCAATTCTGGAAAGGGCAAGAAGGTCTTCTATAATGGCTTCAAGGCGGTCCGCATGCTTCTTGATAATCTCCAAGAAACGCGTGACGTCACTTGGATTAATGATGGCTCCGTCCTGGAGGGTTTCCACAAAGCCTTTAATCGCCGTGACAGGGGTCTTCATTTCGTGGGAAACATTGGCGACAAAATCACGCCTGATATTTTCAAGCTTCAGTAGCCGGGTTACGTCATGAAGGACTATAAGCGCGCCTCTCCGGTTGTTCTCCGCATCGTAAAGAACAGTTCCATGCCCGCTCAAGAGTTTTTCACTCTCGTCGTGAGTAACAATGTCCTTTTCTACCGGCTCACGGCTGTAGAGTGCTGTTGTCACGAACTCAAGGAGAGCCGTGTCTCTTACGACCTCCTGGATAGCCCGGCCCTGGATGTCATTAACATTACACCCGAATATTTGAGCCGCCGCCTTATTCATGCTGATGACCCGCTCTTCCATATCCACCGCAATGACCCCTTCCACCATGCTTGCAAGCACGGCATCGAGTTCATTCCGCTGCTGCATGATGGTGTTTATCCGCTCATGAAGTTCAGAAGCCATCTGGTTCATGGTTTCGGAAAGGCCTCCAATCTCCTCAGAATTGAAAACAGGCAATCTGCGTTCCAGTTCGCCCCGGGCAAAACACTCGGCACCTTTCCTGATCTCTTCAATGGGACGGCTTATGCGCCTGGAAACAAGCAAACTGATGATTGCCACAAAAAATGAGATAACAATGCCTCCGACAACAATCTTCTTCCTGATGCTCCCCAGCGTCTCGTCTATGGCGGCAAGAGGAATAGAAGTTCGAATCACCCCCATAACTCCAGAGTTGTCTTCCAATGTTACTCCCACATACATCATATCCTTTTGAAGTGTTCTGCTGTACCTGATGGACATGCCCACGCCGTTGGTAAATGCGTTAATCACCTCCGTGCGATCCATATGGTTATCCATATCCAGGGGATCTTCTTCAGAATCACCGAGCACTTCTCCTGATGGTGAAATCACGGTAATCCGGGTTGCTGCCGGTGCTCCTATCTCCTTGCACAGTAAATCAATTCCCCTTTTTTCGGGAGAGGTAAGGTGTTTTAGAAACTGTTCCTTCAGGAGGCGGGCCCTTGCTTCAAGGTCAGACTCATATTGATCAATAAAGGATTGCTTCAAGGATCTGGACGCAAACCACGTTACAGCCGCCACCGACATAAGGGTAATGAGCAGGATTGAAGGATAGAGCTGCCAGAAAAGCCGCCTTTTTCTTACCATGGTTTTTCCTGGAAACGGTATCCGACTCCCCGGACCGTTTCAATGTATTTTCCTGCGGGTCCCAGTTTCTTGCGAAGCCCGACGATTTGGACATCCACGGAACGATCGGTCACAAAATAATCGTCCCCTCTTACAGCATCTACGATCTGATTTCGGGTAAACACCCAGCCCGGTCTTTTTGCGAGAAAATGGAGAATTCCGAATTCCGTAAAGGTCAACTGGACAATTTTTCCGCTGACAATAACTTCATGGCGTCCGGGGTGGATGACGAGATCGTTAATTCGTATTGCCGCGTCCTCTTTCGGATACTCCTTTACCCTTCTGCGAAGAACCGCTTTCACTCTCGCAAGCAATATTCTTGGACTGAATGGCTTTGTAATGTAATCATCCGCGCCCAGTTCCAGTCCAAGGACTATGTCCGCTTCTTCTCCCTTGGCCGTCAGCATAACAATGGAGATATCCTTAGTCTTGGAATCAGCCTGGAGGATCTTGGCCACTTCCAGGCCGTCTATCCCTGGCAGCATAAGATCCAGCACAATCAGGTCCGGATGTTCTTTGCCGGCAATCCTTAAGGTTTCTTCACCGGATGTGGTGCAAATGACAGGATATCCTTCCCTTGCCAAATTAAATCTTACAAGTTCCAGGATGTCTTCTTCGTCTTCGACAACCAGAATGAGTTCTTTAGGCATAGTAATCTTTATATAGGGTATACGAATTTATTA
>JAFDJF010000455.1 GCA_019307645.1 Deltaproteobacteria bacterium | reverse complement strand
GGAAGGTAAATGTTCCCAAATTGGGAACTTTTACTTTGACAAGTATCTGGGAACCGATTAGCTTATGCATATAATCAAACGAAAAACCCTGATCGAATTTTATGAGCAACCGGGGCGTCAGGATGCTAAGGGGCGTTTGGAGGCATGGTATTACGAAGCGAGCCATGCGCAGTGGGAATCTCCGGCAGATGTAAAAGGACAGTATTGATCTGCCAGCTTTCTCAAGGACAACCGGGTCGTTTTCAATATTGCAGGGAATAAGTACCGACTGGTAGTCAGAATCAACTATGGCTCGAAAACTGTGTTTGTGCGCTTTATCGGATCGCACAAAGAGTATGATAAAATCGATGCGGAGGTGATCTAAATGATTAACCGCCTGATAAAAAATGAAGAAGATTACGATAAGTCGCTATCCCGAATTGAACAGCTTATGGATGCCGAATCCGGCACTGCCGAAATGGATGAGCTGGAGCTACTGACCGCGCTTGTAGAAATGTATGAAGAACGTCACTTTCCAATCAGCCAGCCTGATCCCATTGATGCGATCAAGTTCCGGATGGAACAGCTGGGGTTGGGACAGAAAGACATGGTTCCTTTCATCGGGAATAAAAGTAAGGTGTCTGAAGTCCTGAATGGGAAACGCCCACTTACCTTAGCCATGATGCGGGGACTTCACAAAGGACTCGGTATTCCTGCAGAGGTACTATTGAAGGAGCCGGGAGGACAATTTCCGGCAACACTACCGGACGTGGAATGGTCCCGCTTTCCGGTACCGGAAATGGCGAAACGGGGGTGGGTGCCTCCAATTAACGGGATACGCGGAAGGGACGAGGAGGTGATGTGCCCTTTTGTTGAAGCCGCAGGAGGTTTTGATGCGGTGCCCGCGCGTTTATTTCGCCAGGGAATTGGCGGCCGGCTCAATGCCAAGGCGGACAGATATGCCGTTTCAGCCTGGTGCATGCGGATATCAGGCCTGGCACGGAAAAACCCCTTGAAAACTACTTTTCAGAGAAAGAATCTCACCTTACCGGTTTTAAAGGATATCGCCAGGCTGAGCTACTTTAAGGAAGGCCCTCGCCTGGCCCGTGAATACCTGGCCAAACAAGGGATTCATTTAATCGTTGTCCCCCATCTTACTAAAACCTACCTGGACGGTGGTGCAATGTTGCCACCGGACGGCGACGCGATCATCGCCCTGACCCTTCGCTACGATCGTCTGGATAATTTCTGGTTTACCTTGCTCCACGAACTGGCTCACTTGGCGCGACACCTGTCTGGGGAATGCCGACTTATTGTTGATGATCTGGATCTACGCAGTCACAATGACGTCGGCCAAGATGACATCGAAAATGAGGCAGATGAGATGGCATCTACGGCTCTAATTCCCAAAAGCTATTGGCCGGTATTAGATGCTGGAAAAGCTCCCAAAGCCGCCGATGTGCTATCTTTGGCTACCAAGCTAAAGATCCATCCGGCCCCGATTGCCGGACGGATAAGATTCAAACACAATAATTTCCGGATTTTGTCGAAGCTGGTTGGTCGTGGACAGGTCCGGAAACTTTTTCCGGAATACAGCCAGGAAACAGCGCGTTCGAATTGATTCCCTTTTCCACCCTGCGCCTTACGCCCTATGCCGCGCGCCCTGGCCGTTTGGACTGGGTATCGGGCCAGGCTGATTTCTTATAATCATTAATGACATGGCAGAAACACACCCTTTTTCACCCCCTATATTGAACTTTTTGGGGTAAAAAGAGCGTTATTCAAATTAATCGATGGCGAAGGATGTTTCTTATAACGGTCATTTTGGGGTCAAAAAGTACGATATAGGGCTTGAAAACACCTGTTTCTTGGACGTTAACACTTAAATATCAGACAGTTGGCTTGGTCCGACCCACTGGCCATTTCATACTTCGGCTGCCTAAAATAAGCAATTCATCGTTTAGCCTTGAATACGAGTTTCGAACAGAAAACGGGGAGCACGCTGCCACAGTAAAGACAAGCCATGTGGTTAGAGGCAAAAACGGGAAACGGCCCGTTTAACTCCCTGACAGATTAAGGCACAAATTACAGTCTCTTTCTGATCGCTGATTTCCATTTTATAGTTTCAATCCTGCATAAAAAACCCGGCAAGGTATGAACCGACAGTAAGTCCTCCTGTTTCATCAGCAATAGCCCAAAAAAGCGAGTCATCCGCTCTTTGTTGCTTGTGGAGCTTTTGTGCTGCGTTATCACATTCACCTTCTGTTTGAAACGGTCCATGGGTTACGGGCTCCACACCCTGCAGAACTTCGATCAGATAGTATTTTTTCCTCATTTTTTAACACCAGTCATGATAATTCTCCAGATTGTATGGAAATAAAACCCATATAGCTACAGACTATAGTCTTAATGTCTCGATTTGTAGTGCTTCCAGTTTCTATTAATGAACAATAAGATTTCTTGCAATGTTATAAAAAATTTTGTAAATGAATTTACATGAACAAAATTTTGACAGCTTGGATCGGTTTCACGGACATTAGGGCTTCGAAAGGCATTGAAAAGGATGGCCTTGGGCCGATAGGCCAGGCAGTCGAGGCCAGAGAATTTGATGAGATAGATCTGGTCAGCAATCTGTCCTCTGATGAAACCAATCATTATGTCAAATGGCTCGAACCCCATGCAAAAAGCAATATCATATTACATATTGTAAAACTTACCGGACCTACCCAATTCGGCGAAATCTATGAAGCTGCCTCTAGAGTCGTATCGGACATCCAAGCACGTCATGGCAAGGACGCGCCCCTGACATTCCATCTCAGCCCGGGAACGCCCGCCATGGCAGCTGTCTGGATAATCCTTTCGAAAACACGTTTTCCTGCTGAACTTATTGAATCCTCTCCACAGGAAGGCGTAAAAACAGCCTCTGTCCCCCTCGATATTTCGGCCGAATTGATACCCGATCTCCTTCGTCGGCAGGATGATCGGCTGGAACGTCTCGCTGAAGGTTTACCGCCAAAAGCACCGGAGTTTTCAAATCTTATTCATCGAAGTAACGACATGAAAAGGGTCATTCTGAAGGCCCAACGCGTGGCCCCACGCTCTGTTCCGGTTCTCATCGAAGGAGAATCGGGGACCGGAAAAGAACTGCTTGCCCGCGCCATACACGAAGCTAGCCCCCGCCGCGACAAGCCGTTTGTTGCGGTTAACTGCGGTGCAATTCCCAATGAACTCATAGAATCCGAGTTATTCGGTTATGAAAAAGGGGCATTTACCGGCGCGGAGAAACAAAAGAAAGGGTACTTTGAAGCGGCCAATGAAGGCACCCTTTTTTTGGATGAAATCGGAGAGCTGCCGGTTACAGCCCAGGTGAAGTTATTGAGGGCCCTTCAGGAA
>JAFDJF010000454.1 GCA_019307645.1 Deltaproteobacteria bacterium | reverse complement strand
CGAAGGCGTCCCTCCTGTGATTCATGAAAAGCATAATACACATTATCAATTGCGATGGGTATCGGCCAAGGGATGATTTTGCCTGGTCAAAGGGATGATTTTGCCCTGGATATGAGGCCAGGGATTTGGTGAGGGGTCAGATATCCATATCGACGATACCGACCCGTATGGCGAACTGAACCCGCTGTGAGAGGTTGTCTATTTCCGCATGTCCGCTAATGGAATAGTACGCCCAAATTCCATATATGGCGCATTTCAAATCCTTTTTGTATGGTCCCTCAGGCATATACCGGAAGTTTGTAATTGGGCGACGGTCTGGTATTTCAGTGGGCCCCGAAAGCTCACAGTTCGGGCGAGTGTACAAATAGGTTGACTCTTAAACCTGTTTCAAAGAAACTCAATCCTATTGTTTTATAAATAACAAGGCAAGAAGGATTTTGAAACTTATATTTTTTTTGACGCCTTGTGCTCACGCTTTTTAGATAGGCGGGAATCTTACGGGCAGCATCCTCGACTTTTGCAGCGTTGAGGTGAAATCAAAAATAAGGGATTTTATGGGGTTGGGAACGCCACCGAAACCAGGGATTGCGCAGCAAGACCTTTCACCCTGCTGGGAGATCCGTGGGTGTAAAGAAATGGGGTGTTCCGCAAGAACCGAAAAGGGAACCCCTTGCTGGAGGCTGAAGAATGCCTCAAACAAGGGCTTACACGGGCTAAGTTATCCGGAGACCCTATATGCTTGTCTGATTTGCCAGGTCTTTAAGATGCATGGAGAAGCCGATGCGAAAGGATGGGGGCATTTTGTTTTTGATCAGATCTACCGACATCTCGAAGAAATTAGACCCGTCACAACAGAGAGTGCTCAAAGATTGCTTCATATTCTGGACAACCTACCTGAAGGTCTGCTAACGACCGATGAGAACTTTAAAATTACCTACATGAATCATACAGCAGCAAAGATTACGGGAATAAAAGCAGCCGATGCCGTTGGCATGCCCTGTAAGGAAGTCCTCAGAAGCCAGGATTGTGACACTGCCTGTGCGCTCAAACGGGCTGGGCAAGGCAGTGGGGACGTGGAAACCGGAGAGATTGTTATGGCCTCTGCTGAGGGCAGAGAAATCCCCCTTGTTTGCAGCACATCTGTCTTGAAAGATCCGTATGGCAATATTGTTGGATGCGTAGAAGTCTTTTCTGATATTTCCGAACGGAAGCGTCTGGAAGACGACCTAAAATTTTCGGAGAGCAAATATCGCAGAATCTTTGAAGGTTCTAAAGACTTGATATTCATTGCTGCCAAAGACGGAACAATTGAAGACGTGAACCAGGCAGGACTCGATCTTCTGGGATATGACAGCAAAGAAGCGTTCCTTTCACTGGCTTCTATCGAACAGATCTACAAGAATTCCATGCATTGGAGGGTTTTTCAGAAACAGATCAACCGAGACGGATTTGTCAAGGATTTTGATGCGGTCTTGGAGAAGAAAGATGGAATGGGTCTTCACTGCCTGCTGAGCGGAAACGGCATTCTCGGAGAAGGTGGTTCCATCATTGGCTATGAGGGGATAGCCAAAGACATCACAGCCCGAATGGACGCAATCCGCGCCTTCCGACAGCGTCATCAGGAATTGTGGGTCCTAAACTCTGTGGCCTTAGCTATGAACAAGACTCAGGATCTGGACACGGTTCTTATGACTGCCCTGCAAAAAGCCTTGAAAGCATTGGGGTTGAAATCCGGCGCAATTTTTTTGATCGACTATGACAAATTAGATTTTATTTTAAGGGCCGAACAAGGTCTCGGCAGCTTAGGGCAACATAAGACATACAAGATCCTGTTTGATGATGAGCTTCTCATGCGATCACTTCTAAAGAAGGATTTCACTCTTGTACCTGAGCCGATTTTCCCCCCTTTCATGGCTACCCTAAAAGAAGGCAGCATAAGGAAATCCAATCGTCTTACGTGTTTCTTAATTACTGCAAAAAACAAGGCTACAGGGTTTCTGGCCCTGGAAGTCCCCAAGGGCATAGACATCCTCACTGGACACGCGTATCATTTGCTCGGTTCGCTTGGTAACTTTCTGGGGGGTGCGGTTGAAAATGCCAGCCTGGGTCAGACCATTCAGATGCACCGTGAAGAGCTAAAAGGGCTTACAGCCAAACTATTTCAATCTCAGGAATTGGAGCGAAAGCGCATTGCACGGGAGCTCCATGATGAAGCGGGCCAGGTGCTTACCGGGATCAATTTTACGCTGGAGGCCATTGAAAAAAGCATATCAAAGGAGCCGGCGCATATTAAAGCGCTTGTTTCTGACGTCAAGCATCAACTCAATCGCAACTATCAGGAAATGCGGCGCATTTCATACAGATTACATCCGGCCCTTTTGACTGACCTGGGTCTTGAGCCGGCAATCGAGGCCTATATCACTCAGATCTCAAAACACTGTGATCTGGATATCCATTTCAGAGTGATGGGATTTGACGAGCGTGTAGACCCTGAAATCGAGACTGTTCTTTACCGCCTGTCACAGGAGGTCCTTACCAATACCATTAAGCACGCAAAGGCAGAGTATTTCAGCCTTTCCATTATAAAAAGCTACCCAAGCATTATCTTCAATGCTGAGGATGACGGCGTAGGTTTCGAACCCGGAGATACTCAGTACCAAAGCCAAAAGCTTGGCCTCCTATCCATGCGAGAACGGGCATCCATGCTGGGAGGAACATTCTCCCTGCGCACGTCACCGGGACAAGGCACACGAATTCGAATTGAAATACCGGTTGGAGAGGAATGTGATGAAAAATAGTCCAATCAGTGTCTTTCTCGCAGATGATCATACCATTGTTCGACAGGGACTCGCGAAACTGCTGGAAGGAGAAGCCAATCTCCGTGTGATTGGAGAAGCAGAAAACGGCAGGGAAGCTGTCAAAAAAGTGGAAAATTTGAAACCAGATGTGGTTCTCATGGATATCGCCATGCCGGTCTTGAACGGCACCGAGGCCACAAGGCAAATAAAAAAATCCTGTCCCGAAACGAAAGTGATCATCCTATCCATGCATTCTCATAGCCACTACATCAAGGAACTATTGACTATTGGTGCTTCAGGATATCTACTAAAAAACTCGACGGGAAGTGACATTATCAAGGCGATCCATGCGGCTGTCAATGGTGATACGTATCTGAGTCCTCCCATTTCCCGAATGGTTGTTGAGGGCTATGTTTCAATGAGGCAAAGGTCTCCTCAAGAAGAGAGCGTGAGGTCTTTCAGATGATTGCCGAAGGCCGTCCAACAAGGGAGATTTCAGACACGCTCTACATCAGCTTAAGTACTGTGAAGACCCATCGTGCCAACATCATGGAAAAGCTGGAAATAGACAACCTCTCACAGTTGATTCAGTTCGCCATACGGGTCGGTATCGTCGATATGGATATCTGACCCCTCACCAAATCCCTGGCCTCATATCCAGGGCAAAATCATCCATTTGACCCGGCAAAATCATCCCTTGGCCGATAGCTATCGCGGTTGATACTGTGTATTATTCTTTTCATGAATCACAGGAGGGACGCCTTCGGGTGTCGGCTGATTTGAATTCGTCAGGTTAAGTGCTGCCATTTTTTTTGTCGGCGAGTATGCAAATCGATAGCCTTTTGCCTCTGTCTGTGTCGCTGTAACTAAACATCTGAACCCCTGAACCTTTTAAGGAGAGATAGACATGTCAAACAACATTAAGAGACTTCAAGCAGATGTCGTTATCGCGGGAGGCGGACCAGGAGCCTGCATGATGGCCAAAGATTTGTCGAAAAAAGGCAAGAAGGTTGTCCTGATTGAGAAAGGGAGCAACGACACGAAGTATTTCGGCAGCCCTATCGGTATGTTCCTTGGGGGCCACATGGAACGAAATGCTAAAGGGGGATTTCCCACCACAAAAGAAGGCGATCCCCTGATTCTGGGCATTGGTGTCGGCGGGGGGACAAAGCTCTATTCCGCCATTGCAGGGCCTCCGGGCATTGAGGTCTTTAACCGTTTTGGAATCGATCTGCTCCCGTACGTGGATGAGGCAAAAAAAGACACCTGGGTCAGTGAAACGCCGGATGAATTTATTGGTCCAGCAACCTGGCGGTTGAGAGATTCAGCATTGGAAGCCGGCCTCCCGTTTGAGGAAAAGATGCTGCATCATATTGATTACAACAGATGCGAGAGGGGTTGCACCCTATGTGGAGCCGGATGTAAAAGGGGCGCCAAGTGGACGGGAAAGGTGCCGGCCGATGAAGCCGCAAAACACGGGGCCACCCTGTTGACCCACACCAAAGTAAAGGACATCATCGTTGAAAACGGCACAGCCGTGGGCGTCAAAGCCAAAGGCCGTAACGGTCTGGAATACGAAGTCCAGGGCAACGCGGTCGTGTGCTGCTCCGGAGGGATCGGCACCACGCCCCTTTTAAAAAGGGCCGGAATATATGAAGCCGGGTCCTGGTTTGTGGGAGATCCCTCCATTTTATCGTTTGGTTTTCTCAAAGAAGGGCACGGCGTAGGCCATGACCATCAGATGGTGTTCGGAGGTTTTGATGAAGAACATGGTGCCTTAGCATTTAGTGGTATGGCCACGCCTTTTTTCACATGGTTTACGCTGCATCTCCAGTCAGTCGGGCTCAAGGCCTTCCGGGACATAGGACGCTATGGCAAAGTACTGGGCATAAATGTGAAGATTCACGATGATGACAATGGAAGAGTCGATTTATATGGGAGGGTTTCCAAAACCTTCACTCGGAAGGACTTGAACAGAGAAGACTATGCCAAGATAGTCATGGAGAAGGCCCTGGTCAAGGGAGGATGTAATCCTGACGAAATCTACGCCTCAAAAAAAATTCTCGGCCATCCTGGCGGAACCGCACCCATTGGAAAACTGGTTGATACCAATTTGGAAACTCAGATAAAGAACCTTTACTGCTGTGATACAAGCATTATGCCGGAGGCCCCCGGCAGACCCCCTACCTGGACTATAGTGACCCTTGCAAAACGCCTGGCAGAGCGACTTGAGACGGTTGTCTGAAAAGCAAAAGAACTCAAAGAATTCTTGGAAATAACGGATGTTAATCCATCTGACTTAATGTTTGTAGGATTTCCGATTCATGCCTTTCGCCCGGCGGAACAAGGAAAGGAATTCATGAAAACCTATTGTCAGAACAAACAGGTGGCCTTATTCATAACCCATGCTGTACCCGGCAACTTTGAAAAAATAAAAACAAGGGCTCATGTCTTGAATCATGAATGATGGAGTTAATCAGCTTATCAAATTTTTTTTGCATCTTTTATCCTTTGCAATGGTTTTTGAAACCCGGCTGACTGCATGTTATACCGCTGATTCGCTAATCTTGAATTGCTCTCCAATTTTCTTAAGACGCACAGATGTGTCTCTATGGCATAAATACTGTTTTACATCCCTCGACAGCCGGCCTTCTGAAAACATTTTGTCTACATTCCGACATAAGTCCTTGTGAAAAGTTTTCTTTACTTGAGTGATGGCTGATCAAAAGTTCCAATATCAAAAAGGTGATAAAGTATTTTGGCAAGGCGTATTCTTGTCTTTATCAACCCAATTTCATAATTGTAACTTAAATGGGAAAGATGGGTGCAGAACAAATAAGATCGGTCACACTTGAACATGCTTTTGCCGCTGCTAACAA
>JAFDJF010000037.1 GCA_019307645.1 Deltaproteobacteria bacterium | reverse complement strand
GCGGATTTTACAGCAGAAGCATACTACCCTTTCCGTTCGATCTGTTTTAAAAGATTGTTGAAAATAAAATTATGAAAAGGCAAAAAAATATACCAGTAGATTCTTCCGAAAAGACCTCGCGGTTGATAGTGTGCTTTTAAAGACAATTTGTTTTGATCATTTAGTTTCTCAATATTAAATTCCAGCCATGCCCTGCCCGGAAGTATCATCTCAGCACGCAGGAGCAGCGTTTCATTATATCTGAGGTCTTCGACACGCCAGAAATCGATAACATCATTGATCCTTAAAGAGGATGAGCTCCTTCTTCCACGGGAGATGCCAACGCCTCCCAGCATCAAATCAACCATGCCCCTCAGACGCCACATCCAGTTGTTGTGGAACCACCCCTCATTACCTCCGACCCTGCAGATGGCCTTGAAAAGAGACGCAGCGTTCTTGCCGGTAAGGAGCGAATATGAACTGGTGAATCTGGGAGGGGGCTCAAGTTCGTGAAGTTTTATGGCCAGGGTGTGGGCCGGGGGGTAGGCGTCAGACCATCTGGTGCGTACATTGTCCTGTTCTTCACGCGTCATGGCTCTTAGGATGGCTTCTTTACACGATAAAGGCGCAAAGGGTACGATTCGGATGATATCATTATTTTGGCAGACCACCCGGCTTTTGATTCCTTCCAGAAGTGACCATATGATCGGTGAAGGTACCGGGGTAAGGAGGTTTGCGAGAAGGGCATACGGCCGGAAACCTGAGAGCTGCGAGTGGACAAAAAATTTTCTTTTCCCCAGAAGATCTGCCAAGATTTTCATCATCTTTTCATAGGTCAAGACATCCTTCCCTCCGATATCAAAGGCCTTCCCCGATGTTTCGGGTGTTTCCAGAACGCCTACAAGATATTTGATAACGTCACGAATGGCGATAGGCTGACATTCAGTCTCTGCCCAGGAGGGAACCAGGACAATGGGCATCTTTGCGACCAGGTTCTTGAAAAGCTCATAGGAGGCGCTTCCGGAACCAAGAATAACGGCTGCACGAAGAACTGTCGCCGGGACACTGCCTTTCTGAAGTTCGCGTGCCACTTCCATCCGGCTCCTGAGGTGAGGAGAAAGAGGTGTTCGCACATCACCAAGTCCTCCAAGATAGATAATTCTTTGGAGCTCGTTTTTTTCGGCAGCTGCCCTGAAATTGGTGGCGGCCCGGACATCTGCCGATTCAAAACGCTCTGGGCCGAGAAGAAGGGAGTGGATCAGGTAATAGGCCGTGTGAACGCCTTCAAAAGCATTTTTTAAGCTGTCTAAATCAAGGGCGTCGGCCACAGCGATTTCTGCCTCGGGCCACCGTTCCTTAAGCTCGGGAGAGACCGCTCTTACCATCACTCTGACCGTGTATCCCCTGGCCAGCAGCTCCGGAACCAGGCGTCCTCCGATGTAACCCGTGGCACCGGTTACGAGTATTTTTCCGATTTCCGGACACGGCGTGGTTGGCAGGTCTTTGCTGAAAAAATAACCTGTGTCATGACTCATTCGTAACGCCCAGGTTCAAGGTTCACGGTTAATCCCGATTTTATGCAACGTTAGGGTCAATGTCATTAACTTAAGGGAATCTTCTATCCGGTGATCAGAGAAATGCGTACGGCAGAGGGTTTTATGCTCAAGGCGTACGGCGCAATGTGAAGGACATGTTTTGCAACCGGTTGATATTATGCCATGACGTGGACAGACTCTCTCTGAACATTTTAATTTCAGAGGAAGTTTTTATTATTAATTGAAGAATTCCTTTTTTACCGTGAGCCGTGTGCCCTAAGCCGTGCGCCTTAAGTTTTTGCCATTGACGTTAGGGTTTACTGTTTCCTTTTAACTCGAATTCCCGGATAGCACAATAGAGTACGGGCACGACAAAAATAGTCACAATGACAATAAGCATGCCTCCGAAAGATGGGATGGCCATGGGCACCATGATGTCGGAACCGCGTCCTGTGGAAGCAAGCACAGGCACAAGGGCCAGGATCGTTGTGGCTGTGGTCATCAGACAGGGCCTTACCCTGCGCAGGCCTGCCTCGACCGTGGCCTCGCGCACTGCTTGGATTGATTCAGGAGTGGTTCGATCAAAGGTTTGGTCGAGATAGGTGGCCATAATGACCCCGTTGTCTGAAGCGATGCCGAAAAGCGCAAGAAAACCCACCCAGACGGCCACACTCAGGTTAATGGGGTGTACCTGGAAAAAATCACGCATGTGGTTACCAAAGATGGTGAAATCCATGAACCACGGCTGTGCGTAAAGCCAGATCAGGATAAAACCGCCGGCCCATGCCACCAGGATGCCGGAGAAGACAAGGGTTGTCGTAAGGACAGAATGGAATTGGAAATAGAGGATCAAAAAGATGACAAAAAGCGCCAGGGGAAGTACGACCATCAGTTTCTTTTCCGAGCGAACCTGATTCTCGTAACTCCCTGCAAAAGTGTAACTGACGCCTGCCGGCAATTCAAATTCACCACTTTCGATTTTCTCAGCCAGATAGGCCTGTGCCTGTTCGACCACATCTACTTCGGCCCACCCCTCTTTTTTATCAAATAGCACGTATCCAATTAAAAAAGTGTCCTCACTTTTTATGACTTGAGGCCCCCGAATGTACCGTATTTCAGTCAATTGTGATAACGGAATCTGGGCCCCACCCACGGCAGGGACCAGGATGCGACCCAGTTCCTCGATGCTGTCTCGTAACTCGCGCATGTAACGCACGCGCACCGGATAGCGTTCTCGTCCCTCCACCGTGGTGGTAATCTGTCGGCCGCCAATGGCGATCTCAATGACGTTCTGAACGCTCTCCAGCATAATACCGTAACGGGCTATGGCCTCACGGTTGATATTAATTTCCAGATAGGGTTTCCCAACAATGCGGTCTGCGATAACGGCAGATGGTTCCACAGCTGGAACATTCTTGAGAAACTGTTCCAGTTGCAGCCCAACTTTCTCGATCGTGTCAAGGCTTGGACCCTTTACTTTGATTCCCATGGGGGCGCGCATGCCGCTTTGGAGCATGACGATGCGTGCTGCAATGGGCTGCAGCTTTGGGGCCGAGGTCGTGCCCGGAATCTTACCGGCCTCAACAATGGCATCCCAAATGTCATCGGGCCTTTGGATCCCTTTCCATGCCTTGCGGCCGGAGTTGAGATCTGAGTCAAAGCCAGGGTCTGGGTCGGACTTGAGGTCGGGGTCGAGCGCCGGTCGCCATAGACGAAATGGCTTTCCCTTTCGATCGGGAATCAGGCGTCCTAAATCATCACGGACGTAAAGACCTTGAACATAATAGGGCTGTCCATCGGGTGCAGGCAAAGGGACGCCATCCGGATCGCGAAACAGATCCGTTTCATTTTCATCAAACCTAAACGTCATGCGGTGCCCATTTTTGTCAACAATATACTTGCTCCTGTAATTAATGACGGTTTCAATCATTGAAATGGGTGCCGGATCAAGCGGGGTTTCAGCGCGTCCCAGCTTGCCAACAACGGTTTCGATTTCAGGAATACTGCTAAATGCCATATCCTGTTTCTGCAACACATCCAGCGCTTCGCCAATGGATGCGTGAGGCATAGTCGTCGGCATATAGAGATAAGAGCCTTCGTCAAGGGGCGGCATAAACTCCTTACCCAGTCCGGGAAGCTTTTGCGCAATAGATGAAGCAACGCGATTCGATTTGATCATATCCGGAAGCCATCCAAAAAAACTGTCAAATCCAAGCCAGGTTATACTTCCGAAAAGAAGAATCACAACAGGAATACTCAAAAACACGGTTTTATGGGCAAGGCAGAGCACCAAGAGAGGTCGATAGACACGGATGAAAAGCTGAACAAGCAGCAAAAGTCCGCCAATCAATAATGAGACAAAGATGAGATTACGTATAATTCCCTGTTCCGGGCCCATGGGCAGCCAGTGTTCACTTAAAACTATTGTAAAGAACAAGATAGCAATAACACTCGTCAAAAAAGGAACGGCCTTTCGTATGGTTTGCGGAACCCGGGATTCCAGAAGATAATAGGCGCCCATAAGGACGATGATGACTCCCAGATACCATTTCACGGTAAAGGCCACGACCATACCCACGATGATAAGTGACCAGAAAAATACGGTCTTTAATCTTTTCCCCCGAATCTTTCCGGCGAAAAGGATGTGGGCCAGAGGTGGGATAATGGTCAGGGCAACGATTACCGACGATATGATGGCAAAGGTCTTAGTGAAGGCCAGTGGTTTAAACAGCTTCCCTTCTGCCGCCTCCATAGCAAAGACAGGCAGGAAGCTGATAACAGTGGTGGCAACGGCTGTGAGCACGGCGCTTCCCACTTCGCTCGAAGCACGAAAGATCACTTCCATGGGATTATCTTCAGGTTTTGACTCATCAAGTCGTTTAAGAATATTCTCGCACAAGACAATACCCATATCGACCATGGTGCCAATAGCGATAGCAATCCCTGAAAGAGCCACAATATTGGCATCCACTTTGAAAAGCTTCATGGCAATAAAGCACATGAGCACGGCCAGCGGCAGGAGTCCTGCCACCAGGATCGAACTTCTCAAGTGCATCAGCATGAACAAAATTACAATGACTGTGACAAGGATTTCTTCAGTCAGGGCCGTATTTAGTGTGCCCAGGGTTTCATGGATCAGTGAGGTACGGTCATAAAAAGGCACAACAGTGACCTGGCTGACTGTCCCGTCCGGAAGCGTTTTTTTGGGAAGTCCTAATGAGATTTCGGCTATCTTCTTCTTGACATTCTTTATTGCTGCAAGCGGGTTCTCACCATAACGCACCACCGCGACGCCGCCTACAGCTTCGGTTCCTGCCTTATCGAGTGCTCCACGCCGCAATGCCGGACCCAGAGCGACGTGTGCCACATTCTTTACATAAACAGGCACATTGTTGTTTACTTTGATGACGGCGTTTTCAATATCAGACAAGCGTTTGACAAAGCCAATGCCCCGGATGACATACTCGACCCTGTTTACTTCAATGGTCCGGGCTCCCACATCCTTGTTGGACATCTTGACTGCTCGAAACACCTCATTCAGCTTTACATTCCAGGCGCGCATGGCGTCCGGGTCCACGTCGATTTGGTACTCTTTAACAAACCCTCCTATGGAGGCCACCTCACTAACACCATCAGCGGCCATCAGGGCGTATCGGACAGTCCAGTCCTGGATGGAGCGGAGTTCATGCAGATCCCACCCGCCTGTCGGGTTACCTTCGGGATCGCGACCTTCCAATGTGTACCAGAAAATTTGCCCAAGGGCCGTCGCATCCGGCCCCAGCATGGGCTGTACATCACTGGGCAGCGTGCCGGGAGGCAGGCTGTTAAGCTTTTCGAGCACACGCGACCGAGACCAGTAAAACTCTGCCTCTTCTTTGAAAATGATATAGATGGTGGAAAATCCGAACATGGAATAACTGCGGATGGTCTTGACACTGGGAACACCCAGCAACGAAACGGTAAGTGGGTAGGTGATTTGATCTTCAATATCCTGAGGCGAACGGCCCATCCATCGGGTAAATACGATCTGCTGGTTTTCACCGATATCGGGGATTGCGTCAACAGGCACGGGATCACGGGGAAGGAATCCTGTATCCCAGTCAAAGGGGGCTACCATGACGCCCCACGCCAGGACAAATAGAATCATAAGGAAAACGACGATCTTATTTTCCAGAAAAAACCGAATAATTCTGTCTAATAGTGAAGGCGGGGTCGGCGGTGACGAGTTGAGATTATCTGCCATGGTTTCCTTCTCTTTTTCAGACTAGTTTTTGGATGCCACCAGAGTCGCGGTCTGCTCTCCGCACTTGGGCATCATTTTTCCAAAGTAAGGATTTTGCACGCCGGTTTTGTTCTGTAACCAGTGGGCCCCTCTGCCGCCGAACGCCATGGGGCAGTGGAATTGCAGAACAGCCTGCTCTCCACTGGTTCCGAATCGTTTAACCACAGAAATAAGGGATTCAGAAAAAAGATAGAACGCCTCTCGCTGTTTTCTGATGTCGGATGTGTCCTCCATGGCCTTTGCCTGTTGGGTCAGGTTTTTCAAATCCTTCATCCAGACCATGTGTGCATGCCCGGATAATAGTCCCATATCAACGGCATCAAGGGATTCCCGGAGGTTTTTTCCACCTTTTTGAACAGCCTTGGTGTTATCTTTACTGAGGGCCTTTTGAATCCCGAAATATGCGGTCAGAACTTTGTCGATCTGTTTCCGAAAGGCTTGAGGCGCCTGTAATTTCCCCCCATCGGCCTTTTTACTCACTGGCATTTCGTGGACTTTTGCATTCTTTTCTTCAACCTTGACATCCTTTTTCGGCTTGGCCATGCCGCCGTGGTGGGCATGGCCGGCCGGAGCCACGCCCCCCTCCGGACTCATCATGCTGGGCTTTGCCATTATTTGAAGTGCACTGTCGATCTTAAAATTGCCGTTGACAACCACTCGCTCACCTTCTTTAAGCCCCTGGTTTACAAGATAATAATCTCCCGCACGCGGGCCAAGAGTGATTTCCCGGCCTTCGAAGACGCCGTCTTTTTCCGCATGAGCCACATAGACGACGGCGCGTTTGCCTGTTATGAGGGGGGCTGAGGCTGGAATGACCAGGGGTGCAAAATCTCTCTTATCACTGGCCATGGTCGCGTAACCCAAAGTTTCGGTGGGGGCAAGCGGCATTCCACAAATGTCACATGCGTCGGCGCTCTCCTTGATTACATCCGGGTGCATGGGACACATCCATTTGCCTGCCAGCGAAGCATCCATCACCTTTCCGGACTCGGCCACACGGGCTCGGATGGTTGTGCGGACAAACATTTCGGGCTTTAACCGACCATCCGCATTGGGCACGTTGACGCGCACCTTAACCGTACGGGTCCTGGTGTTGAGCACAGGGTCAATAAATGCAATGGTGCCTTTAAAAATCTGTCCCGGGTAAGCCTCGGCCTCAATATGAACTTCCTGGCCGTAACGGAGCCATATGAGATCCGACTCGTAGGCATCCAGCTTTATCCACAGGTGCGACAGATCGGCGATAGTATAAAGACGGGCGCCGGTCTTGACATAGGCACCCTCCTCGACATTCTTGTGGATGACAATGCCGCCTATGGGAGCATAAATGGTAATGTGATCGGTAGTCTTTCCGCGTTTTTCAATCTTTGAGATCTGTGTTTCGGTAAGTCCCCAAAGTCGGAGTTTGTCCCGTGAGGCCTCAAGTGTCTGAAGGGCTGTATCACGCATGATTTGCATGCTGCTTTTTTTGAGCTCTATTGCCGCTTTTTTTGCCTGAAGCAGTTCTTCCTGGGCCGTGAGAAGCTCTGGACTATACAGATACACCATATGATCGCCTTTTCTAACGGATATGCCGGTGTAGTCTACATAAAGGCGATCCAGGCGGCCCGGCACCCATGCAGTGATATAAGCTGAACGCGTTTCATCATAATCCACTTTTCCGGTCATCCGGATTTCTACGGAAACGTATTTTCGTTCTACAACCGCCGTCTGGATTTCAGCTAGTTTTATGGCATTCGGCGAAAGTTTTAATTCTCGTTCGCCAACCGCTTCATCCTCGCCACTTGCGGCGGGGATAAGATCCATTCCGCAAATAGGGCATTGCCCGGGCTCAGGCATACGGATATGCGGGTGCATGGAGCAAGTCCATATCCGGACGTCAGCCTCCGCTGAAGCATGTTCATGGCCTTCAGTTTTGACACCGGTTTCAGGCCCGCTGCCCCGAAAAATAAAACCCATTACAAAAGCAACTATGATCAGGATAGCAATAATGAGAGCTCGTTTCATTTGTTATTCCTTTTTCAACAGGGGTTTGTCTGTCTCACTTCTCGCTTTTTTCCGGTCAATATCCCCGCCCGCGAGCATTTCGATCTCAGCTATCCTCTGGGCGCGGTCGGCAAGCGCCCTTTCGTGCTCAAGCTGGAATCCGAGAAGAATACGCTGAGAATCAATAAGGTCAAGGAAACTTGCTTTGTCCGAGGTAAAGGCCAATTGGGTGACTTTCACGTTCTGCTCTGCTTTTGGCAGGAGGGTATTACGGTACAGGTCCAATTTACGATCTGCGTTGCGCAGTCCGTATAACGCCATTTCCAGATCTGCAATGAGCGAGTTCTCCTTTTGCTTTCGTTCGCGCATCACCGCGCGACGCCGAGCTTTGGCCTCTTTCTCTATGGCATTGTACTTTTGATGCCAGATAGGAACATTGACCGAGAGTTTAGCAATCACCGGGTTCTTACCATTATCTTTCGGGTCCATATCTGAACGGGAATCCGTATCAATGTAGTCCACACCCAGAGTCATATCCGGGAAGAAATTTTTTTCTGAAAGTTTGATGGCAAAATCCTCTTTAGCCGCCATGAAATCCAAAATTTTCAGGTTGGGGTTTTCTGCGCGCAGCAGGGTGAACAGTTCCTCATCAGAAAAATTACGTTTTGCTGCAGGGAGGGCCTTTGGTGTGGGCAGAGCCATATATGACTGCCGGTTAAGGGTAATGTTCAGTTTGACCCCAACCGGCCTCATCAAGTCCTGCAGAGAGAGTAACCGGTCTTCAAGCTTGCCCAGTTCCACCTGTGCCTTGATCACCGCACTCTGCAGCCCCACACCTCCCTTGTATTTCGCTCGGGCGACACTTTCGAAATGCGTTAGCAGGATCACGTTGTCTTTGGCGATGTCAGTGGCTTGAGCCAGATAGCAATATTCGTAGTAAATCTTTTTGACACGATATACCAGGTCCAGTTTTTCCGATTCGTAACGTTGACGCTCGGCCCGGGCGGCCTGGAGCGCCATCTCACCTTGCAGATCCAGTTTCCCGAACCACGGGAACGTCTGTGCCAGACCAAACTTGTGTTCCTGCGGCCCAACTCGGGTTTCTACTTCTTTAATATAATTGGCATATGTAAAGCGAGGATCCGGGAGTGTACGTGCGGGGGTTACCTTTTCCAATGCCGCTTTCCACCGTTCAAAAGCCGCGTGCAGGCCAGGGTTGTCGAGCATTGCGTAGAGAACGTAGTCATCGAGTGTCGCATTTTCAGTAAGATCCGGCAGATTTTCATCATCGATGCTACTGTTGGAAAATTTTTGACTTTCTTTCTTCCACTCAGAAAAAGCCTGCCTTTCCTGAGTGGTAGCGCAGCCTGCTGCAAGAACCAGGATCGTGATCAGAACAAAATTATTTCGAATGATGGACATCTTTCCAAATTCCTATTTTTTTATTGAACTGTACCCGCTGACACCTTCACCCATGTGCAATGCATCCCAACAAATACATTCTTTGTCTAAAAACTCTTGCATCCGATAAGATAATGAATTTTAAATATTTTTATAAGATTATCCTTTCTGTTTAGCAAGATTTTTACGGGAACCCTTACATACAAGAAAAACCCTTCTTGGCAGTTCTCTCAAGGCGTTTTTAAATGAGGTAAGCACTGTTTATAACAAAAATAGGATTGGATCGAGCTCGTGGTTGAGATAGGATCAAACGGGGGTGACTACTTAAATTGAAGGAGTTGTACACACTGTC
>JAFDJF010000453.1 GCA_019307645.1 Deltaproteobacteria bacterium | reverse complement strand
TGCATGGGTAAAGGGGCTCTAACAGTGCGCCCGCCAAAAGCTTCATTCATGCACTGCATGCCCAGACAGACACCGAGGATGGGGACCTTGCCGGAGAAAGATTTGATCAGCGGGATAGAGATTCCGGCATGGGCAGGGCCTTTGGGGCCCGGGCTAATCAATACATAATCCGGATCAATATCTTCGATCTGTTCAAGGGTGATTTTATCGCTTCGGTGCACTTGTATATGAAGATCATAGTGCATGAACATCTGTACCAGGTTGTAAGTAAAAGAATCGTAGTTATCAATGACAAGCAATTTGGCCACGACAGTAACCCTCAAATTAAAAAAGCCACCCATATGAGTCTGGGTGGCTGATAGCCTATTACATAACTCAGTTACATCTCTGATTGTTATTTAGTGCCTGAACGAAAACTGCTATTTCCCCCAATTTCGGCGTCAGGCTCAGATTTTAATCCTCAAATACGCTAATGTATTCCTGCGGTTATAATCTTCGCCTTCTTTGAACTTGGAAAAAATATCTAGTTTTCGTTCGGGCACTATTTAACGTGAAGTGGTTCTTTACCAGAATCCTGTTTTTAGGTCAAGAGGAATGCTGTTTGGCATTCAAACAGATCTACCCAGGTGAGAATGGGGTCGTAGAATGGGCAATGGCAATAGGGGTCGGACCATGCTAAGTATCTGATAATTTATAAAAAGAGCTCTGAAAATGGCCGTTTTTTGTTCTTAAACATAATATTTGGAGTGCAAAATAACAGGTCTAAAGATCTTTTTGAAATACTATTTTGGCTTAAACGGTTCTTTTGGGGGTCAAAAAGAGTCGTTTGAGACGGTTTTAGGGCCTATTCCAAGCTTATTTTGTTGTTATTATAGTTGGTTACCGTGGCCCGACCCCAATTCAGAACATTCATATTTATTTCAAAAAACCGGAATTCTTCAATAGATCCGAATCCATTACGACTGATGTTACCTCCCTGCGGAATGCGCTGAACCGGCTATATTTTTCGCTGTAGTATTTGTGCAGTATTTTAACGGATTTGCTTTTTTGCCCCATGGCTGCATAGGCTTCGGCAAGCGAACCTAATACCTGCGCAGCCCTTTCATAGGCTCGCCTGTGTTTGTTGGAAACAATATGTTCAATCCGCCTTTTTCCGATTTTTTCAGCCCATGCAAGGTATTCGGTTCTTTTGGCTTTTGTAAACTTTTTTTGCTTTAATCCGCTTATGATCTCTTCGTAAAAAGAGGTGCCCATTTCGTCATCAACTGAAAATCTTTCGGAATAGACTGATCTTTGATTTGCATAGCCTTTTAGAAGGGTTTTGATGGTAACCGCCTTTTCGGAATGACCGGCTAAAAGCGATAAAACGGACCCGAAAATAACCCCTGCATTGCTATGGTATGACCAGCCCACACTTTTTTCTTTTTTGGCCATGGCAAATGCAGTATCCAGTTGGCCTGCCATCAAAAGGGTCTTTACATATAGGGCTTTTTGATCGTCATCCATTGACTTGGAGGACTTGAAATAATTTATAACCACACCAAGTTCTCTGACCCTTAGGTCCTGTTTTATGGCTTCGTCCAGAAGATCGAGCAGGTTTTGATCACTCGTATGGGAAAAAAATCTTTCCTGTTTTCCGAGCATCAACTGCTTGGCATCATTTAATTTTCCGGCCGCATCAATCATAAATTCTGCAACCCGCTCCCTAAATCTACCTTCTTTTAATGCCTTAAGGCCTTCTGTACCTACCTTAATGATGCCTTTCTGATCATTTTCCATTTTTAGGATGTCAAGCCAGAATAAGTAGCCCTGGGGTTGGTTGTTTTTCCATTTTTTCGCCAGCCTTGACACCCCGTTAATCCCTTCAAGACGGTTAACCGTTTCCAGGAGCAGAACCGCAGGCCTGCCTTTTGTCCCTTTTATTGCTAAAACGTTTTTCCAGGCCGTCAAAAACGATGATATATCGTCCATCTCACCGGTCCTGGCATCGATAACATCCTGAAGCAGGGGATAGTCTTTATCATATTCATTTTCATCATAAGGAACAGACACCTCGATTTCCATGGCCGCAGCAAATTCATCCAGTCTTTTATCCATATCTGTGGTTTCATAGACACAACGGCAACATCTGGCCCTGGCTTCTCTGATATCAATGTCATGTCCGAGCGAAAAGTATGCACTTTCCTTGATGTAACTGATCAATTTAAACAAGGCTTCATACACTTTCCGTGCATCTTCAAGCCTGTCTCGCATAAACAGGTTTTCGGCATCATTAAAAAACGATTCCAGTTCGTTAGCCTGATCCTGGCTGATATAATCGGGTTCGTCGTCATAATATCCATCGTCTTCCCAGTCATCAGGGTCATCCCAGTAACTCCCGTTTTCGATGGAGTCGATTCTTTCTTCAATACTTTCCTTAAGCGCTTCAATGTCTTTAAGGATGTGCTCAACCAGATCTGTTTCAGGTATCATTGTTGATGCATGACCAGGGAGTGATGGTTCAATTTTTTCTAAAAATTTAACCCTGTCCAATGTCGGAACATCCTTTGCAAGGCTGATAATCACATCTGTTAACTCTTTATTCGAAAGGGCGCTACAATATTCGGTAATTTTATATAGATAAGGTTTCAGGGCTATTTTGGTTTTTTTCATTTTTTCAATTTCCTTTTGTCACGGCACCTCCATGTTCTTTGAGCACATTTTTGCGCCTGCATGGCAGTTCCTGGCGATTCCAATATCAGCTTTTCCCGTAACCATTGGGGTCTTCATTCTTCACATTATGTGCAAATTTTCCAACAATGAAGACACTTCCCCATTATCTTCATAATAGCTCATAAAAAACCTTTCATAAAAAATGAAGTTGACATTGTAAGCAAGATCATACCGGATTGTAATTTTTGTATTAAAGCGTACATGGCGGTTTATGGCAACTATTCTGTATTGCACATAAAACATCAAAGCGGAAGTTTATAATATCTCTGTCTTGCACTATGCAAGCTTTGATACCATTCAATTGCAAACGATCTTAGGATTTGACATAAACACCTCTATTTTGGCTCTTAATCCCGCCCTGTCTCCTGGCCTTATTGATAAAATTTCGTATCTGTTTGTCATCAAACCCTGTTTTTTCTTTAATCTGAGCTACGCTAACGCCTTTTCTGCTTCTTCTGACAATTCCCACAACGGTGTCAAATGGGGGTTTGACTTTTTTGGCCGGCGCTGCCTTTCCGGTCATTGTTTTTTTTCCGGGCTTTCCGGCTGCGGATCTTGTCTTAATTTTTTTAGCTGCATCTTTTGAAGGCTTTTTGGTTCTCGTGGTTTTTTTTGCACCCTCAGCTTTTTTCTTATTGGAATCCACAGGCCCCTCCATATCTATACCGAACACATC
>JAFDJF010000452.1 GCA_019307645.1 Deltaproteobacteria bacterium | reverse complement strand
GGGCAGAGGACAAAGGGGAGACGGGGAGATGGGGAGATGGGGGGACGGGGAGAAGATGAGAAAGCGAGAAAGTGAGAAAGTAAGAATAGAGGACTGCCAGCGGAAGGGCAAAGATAAAAGATGAACTTCCAACATCCTGGTGAGGGCTGAACATTGATCACGAAGCAGGTTTTAATATTTTTCTGCCTTATCCCGGGCCTTTTTTGTCTTGAGTCCGGGTTTTGTGAAAACGCCGGGGATCGCGGCGTTGAAAAAAACGCGTGCGTGATTCTCCTGCATGGCCTGGGCCGGACAAAACACTCCATGGCCAAAATCGAAAAGCGCCTGAAAGCGCTGGGCTATATGACTGTAAACCATGGGTACCCGTCAACAGAACAGGATATCGAAGCGCTGGCGCGCACGTATGTCTCAGAAGCCGTGGACTGCTGCGAAAGACAATCGGCAAAGAAAATCCATTTTGTTACCCATTCCCTGGGCGGCATCCTTGTTCGTCAGTACCTGCAGGAAAATTCCGTGCCTGAAGGGGGGCGGGTTGTGATGTTAAGTCCGCCAAATAAGGGCAGTGAAATAGCCGATGAACTGAAAGACACCTTTTTTTATAAATGGATTACCGGACCTGCCGGTCAGCAGCTTGGCACGGATGAAAAAAGTGTCCCGAATAGACTGAAACCCATTGGCGTTGAGGTCGGCGTTATTGCCGGTAACCGGAGTTTCGATCCCTGGTTTTCACCTAGTATACCTGGAGATGATGACGGCAAGGTTTCGGTAGACCGGGCCAGGTTGGAAGAAATGAATGATTTTCTTGTGGTGGAAAGCTCTCACGCGTTTATCATGCAAAACCCTGAAGTCATTGATCAGATTGTGTTTTTCCTGCAGGAAGGGAAGTTCAGGCATTGACGTTTTTGATATAAATATCCCGCTTTGGGTAGGGAATTTCAATTCCTTCCTGCTGGAAAACGTCTTTCAATCTGTCTGTGATATGTGAAATCGTATCCATTCTGCGTCGCGGGTCCCGAATCCACACCCTCGCCTGCAAATCAACAGACGAATCCCCAAAATTTCTTACCACCACCTTGGGAGCGGGGACCTTCATTACCCAGTCCAACTCAAGGGCAATGCCGATTATAAGCTCTTTGGCCTTTTTCACATTGGAATCGTAGGCGATCCCGATGGGGATCCTCACCCTGATTTCTTCCGTAATCGTGGTGTAGTTAATAATATCCCGTTTCATGATCTCGTTATTGGGAATGACGATCACGATATTGTCGGTGGTCTTAATCTTGGTGGCCCTGAGCCCGATGTCGATGACATCGCCCCAGGTAGAGGAATTGCGGGGAGCCGTCCAGACTTCTATTCGGTCTCCCACCTCAAAAGGCCGGTCAATAATCAGGAGGATGCCTGCGATCAGGTTTGAGAGCGTATCCTTTGCAGCAAAACCAATGGCAATGCCGGCCACGCTGGCACCGGCAACAAAAGGCATAACATTCAACCCCAATATATCAAGCGCCAGAATAATCCCCAGGGTGTAGACAATCACGCCGGAAAACTTTCCTGCCAGACCCAGGACGATATCGTCCACATTGGTATGGGTTTTTGCGGCGATCTTCTGATCCAGGTGCGGGATAAGAGAGCTTATGATGCTGTTGACAATAGATGACAGTACCAGGACCATGAAGGCATAAATAATTTTTTCTATCGCGGGTGCCTGAAACAGGTTAATCAGACCAACGCCCGAAAGGATCAGAATCGAGTAGTGTCCGGCCCGCTTCAGGAGCTTGAAAAAAGAATCGTTTTTTTCAAAAAAAGGACGCGCATGATATTTTTTCTCCAATTTGCCGACCACAATATCCAGGATCCACCAGGCAATGCCGGCCAGGACCAAAATAGCCAGCACTTGAATAATTGATTGTGCCAGCGGCCCGGGATCTGAAAAAACCTGCACATACAACTGCTTCAAAGGGCTTTCCATAGTTTTTGCTCCTAGGTTCAAGGTTCAGGGGTTCACGGTTTTGATTAAACAGGATCATCAGACGTTATTTCTATGCGCGGAACAATCGAACCGCAGAATATCGATTGACGAATGACGAAGTATGGAATCGCTTCGCTCTATCTATGACGAATCCCCTTTTCAATAACAATTTTGACCCCCTCGAACAAGGATTTATTGTACGTTGGGTGCCGGAAAGGGCCATTGGCACCCCTTTTTACGTAAGGCACGTTGTAACTCAGGTTGCTTAGGCTGTTGGCTATTCTCTCCTACAGCCTAAATTCCTACAGCCTATCTAGTGCCCGAACGAAAACTGTCTTTTTCGTCAATCTCTGCGTCAGAAAAAAATTTTAATCCTCAAAATATTTCATATATTCCTGCGGTTAAAATTTTGATCTTCCTTGACCTTGACGAAAAATCCTAGTTTTCGTTCAGACACTATCTACCTGAGTAGTTACGGCACTTTTTTATTGAACACTTATGTCATTTATGACACATATAGCGCAAACCAAAGAATACGGGTCTGGAGGGCGCGACTCTGGTTTAACCGGGGGGTTGTACATAGCCATGCGGTCTTCACTTTAGATCACTAAACAGGCCCTATCAAGCACGGCAGAGCCTTCTCTATCTGACATGGCCCTGAGGTCTAAGTTATAAAGCTCAATTAACCAAGCCTATGGAATCCTTTTTTAAAGTCAAAAGACCCGTTGAAGTCTTTAAAATCATTGAACAGTTTGGTCCTTCAGGGGATGAGACGATCCCCTTGGTCGACTCCCTGGGCCGGGTTCTGCGGCAGGACATTATCTCACAAGAAGATCTGCCCCATTTTGCCAGGTCTGTTGTGGATGGTTATGCGGTAACGTCCAAAGACACCTTTGGCGCCAGTGAAAGTCTTCCGGCCCTGCTTGAAATATCCGGTGAAGTCCTGATGGGGCAGGATTCCGGAACCGGCGTCAGGGAGGGGCAGGCGGTTAAGATCTCCACCGGGGGTATGTTGCCTGAAAATGCAGACGGTGTTGTGATGGTGGAGCACTGCCATCTCCTGGATGAAAAAACCGTTGAAATCAGCCGGGCCATATCACCATTAGAAAACATCATTCAGCCCGGAGACGATTTCAAAATGGGGGCACCTGCCCTAAAAAAAGGGCAGGCGTTGCGACCCCAGGATGTGGGGCTCCTGGCAGGACTGGGTCAGACAGCGGTATCTGTTTACACAAAGCCAAAAATCGCCATCATCTCGACCGGAGATGAGATTATTCCAATTAATGAACAACCCCAACCCGGACAGGTAAGGGATATCACCCGCTATACACTGGACGCCTTTTGCCGGCGTGTCGGGGCGGATCCCGTGCACATGGGGATTTGTCCCGACGATTTTGAGGCACTGAAAGAGCGGGTTGAA
>JAFDJF010000451.1 GCA_019307645.1 Deltaproteobacteria bacterium | reverse complement strand
TGACTCAAACAAAGGGATATATGCCCGGGTCCTGGATTCAAATAGTGTAAAGGTTGATTTTTAGGGTGTGAACACAAGAAACGGGTTCCAGGCATTACAGATTTTCAATTATGGGAGACGACAGGATGATTCGCAGATACAGACGGTTAACATATTGTGTTTTTTGCAGCGCTATTTTATCTTTTCTCATAGTGAGCTTTTTCGGTTGTGCTGCCCAACACAAGAAAGCAACACCCGTTACAGTGACTAACGATGATTTTATCTGTGAGGTCAGGGAAGAACCCGTGAACAAGTCTGAGGGATCTCTCTGGCGGGAAAATGCAACCCTCAATGAGATGTTCATGGACCCTAGAGCCAGAAGGGTGGGGGATGTTGTTACGATCAGTATCGTTGAATCGTCCAGCGCGTCTAATGATGCCGATACGGACACTTCAACATCTTCATCCGTATCCATGAGCATTTCAAACTTTCTGGGTTTGGAAAATAACGATAGATTCCCAACCGGTTCAGGGTTCGATCCATTTGGAAGTATCACGGGAACAACTAATAATACATTCCAGGGATCAGGTGCTACCAATAGGAGTGGAAAACTGGCCGCTTCCATTACAGCCAGGGTCACGAAAGTGTTTCCTAATGGAAATCTGGGGATATTAGGAAAACGGGAAATAACAATAAATAATGAAAAGCAGTATCTAGCTTTGACCGGAATCATTCGACCCAGAGATATTTCTTCAGCTAACGTTGTCCTTTCCACATATATTTCTGATGCCAAGATTGTATATACCGGCACAGGTGTAATCAATGATAAGCAAGAACCGGGATGGCTTGTAAGGGTATTGGATACGGTATGGCCGTTTTAAGAAAAAAGGGCGTTCGAATGAAAATACAACATCTGTCTTTTATGCTCAAAAAACACTTGGCACAAACAGGATCCATTTTAATCATCCTGTTCTTCTTAGCAGGCCATGCCCACGCTGTTCGTATAAAGGACATCGCGTATATCGAAGGCGTGCGGAAAAATCAATTAGTCGGATACGGTTTAGTCGTGGGCCTGGATGGAACAGGCGACGGTAACAAGTCTGAGTTTACACTTCAGTCCATGTCAAGCATGCTGGAAAAAATGGGTATCAGAGTTGATCCCGATGATGTTGATGTTGATAACGTCGCCGCAGTTATGGTCACCACTGATTTGCCGGCGTTTGCAAAGCCCGGAGGCCGAATAGATGCAATCGTTTCTTCAATAAGTGATGCAGAAAGTCTTTATGGGGGGACCCTGCTTTTCACACCCCTTAAGGGTGCGGATGGGCAGGTTTATGCGGTTGCACAGGGTCCGGTTATCACAGGAGGCTTCTCTGCCAGTGGATCAGGCGCCAAGATCCAGAAAAACTTCCCTACTGTTGCCAGAATCATTAACGGGGCCGTTGTGGAAAGGGGAATCCATTCTAATTTTTCTCAAAACGAAACCTTATCGCTGGCGTTGCACAGCCCTGATTTTACGACTGTCTCGCGTGTTGCGGCGGCCATTAATAGGGCCTTGTATGATCGAGTCGCTCGAACTCCGGATTCCGGCTCTGTTGAGATAAAAGTTCCTGAAAAATATCTGGGAAACCTTGTGGAACTGGTTACCCTGATTGAAGGGTTGAATATTACACCGGATAGTGTCGCCAAGGTCGTTATTAATGAACGTACCGGAACGGTTGTAATCGGAAAAGATGTCAGAATTAACACCATTGCCATTGCTCATGGAAACCTGAGTGTCGCAATCAAGGAGACGGCTGACGTTTCTCAACCTCTTCCATTTTCAAGAAGGGGCAGGACCGTTGTGACCTCTGACACGGATATCAAGGTGAAAGAAGAGAAAAATAAACTCATGTTGATTGAATCGGGAGTAAGCATCGGTGAGTTGGTAAGAGGCTTAAATGCACTCGGGGTATCCCCAAGGGATTTAATAACTATTTTTCAGTCTCTCAAGGCTTCCGGTGCCCTGCAGGCCGAATTGGAGACCATTTAATGCCGGACCAGATTTCATTTTCTTCAGTACCGTTTGATATGGTTAGAATGCCCACAGCGCCTTGTGCAGAGAATAAAGATTCAAGTCGTCTGAAGGAAGCATGTTCCGAATTGGAGTCTCTTTTCATTTACTATCTGATGAAGGAAATGCGGGCGACGGTCCCAAAGTCAGGGTTCATTGGCGGAGGAAGGGCCGAAGAGATGTATACTTCAATCCTGGACCTCCAGCTGTCGAAAAAAATTGCTTCGGAGAGAGAAATTGGCATTTCTTCTGCGCTTCTTGAACAACTCCGCGGCAATTTTCAGCATAATGTTGAGCGACCCAATGAAAATAATGAGGAAAAATAAGAGGATAGCTTATAATCGACGTTATTATTCATGTCCTGCAATAATTCAAGTTTAAGTGTTTTTTGACGATATTAAATCAAAGAAGTTATCAAATGAATATGCAGATTAATTCCTAGGATATTGAAGGTGGAGGGTTTAGGAATGAACATTATCGACGACAGAACTTTTATTAGTATTGATGCCTATGCCGGAAATGTTGATGAAAGTAAAAAGTTGAATACTACCAATAAAAACGAATCAAAAAGCGCTGTAAAAGAAGATAAGGTTGAGCTATCTTCTACTGCAAAGAAAATCCGGGAAGCAAAGAAAATTATCGATTCCATCCCCGAAATCCGCGATCAAAAAATTGCACAAATCAAAACGCAGATAGAAAACGGAACCTACCTGTTCAGAGAGGAAAAGATGGCATCCAACATGCTGAAGGAATCTCTTATTAACGATCTATTGTGGAAATAGGTGAATAGAATGAAGTTATTGCTGGATGAATTTCTTGATGTGTTAAAACTTCACGCTGAACTTTATCGATCGCTGCTTTCAGTTCTTAAAGAGGAGCATGAGGCTATTATAGAATCAAGGTTGGAGAAGCTGAACGATGTCAACAGTGAAAAAAAAGCACTGGTCTTGAAGATTCAAAATCTGGAAGATCGAAGGCGGACCATGCTGGAAAGACTGGCTGATGCGCTTGAATGTCCGGTTCAAGACCTGACACTGGAAAAATTATTTGAATTTACGGAAGAGCCTTACTCCAACCGGTTGAAAACCAGCCGCGCAAATCTGTTGTCGCTCACGACAAAGGTTCGTGAAGCAAATGACAGCAATAGATCCCTGCTGACACACTCTGTAGATCTGGTTAAAGGGTCTATGGTTTTGCTGAACAACCTGATAGCTTCCAATGCAGTTTATTATCGTAGCGGAAAAATTCAGAACAACGACAAAAACGGGATGGTTTTTTCTGGCGAAATTTGACAGAACGCCTTCAAGAAAACCCCAGATCCTCCGCCCTCCGAGACGCGTTGGTCCTGAAGATTGTGGTTGAAAT
>JAFDJF010000036.1 GCA_019307645.1 Deltaproteobacteria bacterium | reverse complement strand
ATTTCGGGGATGTTCGTTGCGGAAAATCAGGGCCGCATATGCGGCCCTGATTCCCGGTGTTAGGGATAAACCTACTCTGACGCGGTCATGGCATCTTCGGCTGCGATATACCCGAAAGTCATGGCAGGGCCAACGGTGGAGCCGGCGCCGGCGTAGGTAGGGCCCATCAATGCAGCGGAACAGTTGCCAATGGCATAGAGTCCCTTGATAGTGTTCCCGCTGGTGTCCAGGACCATGCTCTTTTCATTAGCCATCAGGCCACCCTTGGTGCCAAGCTCTCCGGCATATACCCGCACACCATAGTAGGGGGCATCAATGGGTGAGAGGCAGGGGTTGGGGTAGCCACAGGCTTCGTCACCATAGAACCTGTCATATTCGGTGCCGCCCTTGTCGTATTCCTCGTCTTTACCGGATTCGGCATATCCGTTCATGTTGCTCACCGACTGCTCCAGGCCGGCAGGATCGATATCCATTTTCTCTGCCAGTTCGCGAACAGAATCCGCTTTATAGATATAGCTGTCCCACAACGCCTTGGGTACAAAGGCATTCGGCTGATTCTCACCGGGGAAGACCGGGCCTACGGGGTATTTTTTGCGATAGGTAGCGCCGAAGATCATATAGGCGGGAACACACTCGGTACCTTCATCCTGCCGTTTGTACATGTCTTTGACCACTTCGATATAGGGCGCGGCCTCATCGGTGAAGCGCCTGCCCTTTTTGTCTACAAACAAACAGCCGGGCAAAGATTTTTCTACGATCATCATGCGGCCGAAATCCTCACCGGGTACGACCACAGTGGGCCCCCACCAGGCATCGTCCATAAAGCCGAGGTCAGCGCCAATGGCTTTTCCGGCGCGAATAATATCCCCTGTGTTGCCGGGAGAGCCGGTGGACCAGCGTGCCCGGGTAGGTTTGGGTAAATACTCCTCGCGCATCTCCTGGTTCTTCTCAAAACCACCGGCACCCAGGATGACGCCCTTCTCGGCTTTGATGTGGATTTGTTTGCCGTCCTTTTCGGCAACGACACCCGTCACCCGATCGCCCTCCTTGATCAGCTCTTTCATGGGGCAGTTGAGCCAGAAAGGGATATCGCGATCAATCATGGACATACGCAGGGAACCGGCTACGGAGTTACCCAGGGTGAGGCGGCGGCTGCGTTTGCTTCTGAAGCGCTGTCTGATATCAAACAGGTATTGCAGGGCCACTTTCATCATCAGGCCGACCCAGCCTTTGGATTTCTGAAAAACAGTGCGGAACTCCATGGTTTCCATCGTGAGGCGTCCAAAGATCAGGGTCTGGGGATGCAGCTCCCTCAGGTTCATGATGTCGTCACCCAGCAATTTACCGTCAAAGGCACAGGGGTCGTGGCTGCGGCCGCCAGGCATGTAGCCGGGAGCAGCGGGGTAGTAGTCGGGATAGATGTCCAGAGAGGTAAACCGCAGGCGGGTCTTGTCGTGCACCCAGCGCAGCATTTCAGGGGCTTTCTCAACATAAGCACGGATACGTTCATCGGGAACCTCTCCCCGAGAGAGGTATTTAATGTATTCGAATCCCTTCTCTTTGTCGTCTTTCAGGTTCAGCTCAGCCATCAGGTGGCTGTCAGGGACCCAAATCACTCCACCACCCATTGCCGTGGTGCCGCCATACATGTCAGTTTTTTCAATTACCAGCGTGTTGGCTCCCAGGTCGTGGGCGCGTATTGCTGCAGTCATTGCCCCCCCGCCGGAACCGACGACCAGCACATCTACACTGTGATTCCAGTTTGCTGCTTCAGAACCCATGGTTTAACCCCTTTAAACAAGGGACCAACATTTTGACTGGAATATATGTTGATCCCTTGCAAATCACTGACGGCCATGCAGGAAAGTTACTGATACAATCCATATGTCATTCCGGAATGCTTTAGGTGGTCCTACTCCACCCGCCATACTCTTACGCCATCTTCTTCCCGGTTGATAAGAGATCTGAATCTTTTGTTGGTCTTGACCCCGTAATAACGAGCTGCCCCTTTGACTTTGCGCTTTAGTAAGTCGACAGTTTCCGCCTTTCCTGTTTTAATCAGGACTGAATCGCCCACTTCCATTTCAGGCCATGGAAATTTGAATTTAGAATGGACTTCAGGAAAGGGCACATCTTTCTCTATTCTTCCAACTTTCATTAGAACACCCCCTTAAATTTGAAATTTTCCAAAATGTTTTTGAAACTGGCTCTTTCTTAACGCTTTCCTCCACCCAGGTTGGTTAAAATGGTTAAAGGGGGAAAAAATTGTTAAGATAAAAATCTTATAGCATATCGGCCACCCCTGTGTCTATAGGGGAAATCCCTCATTTTGATAGGGGAAAGTCCCAGACGTCCGGGAGAATTTCCCAGACTTACATGATAGCCCCATGATGTTCTTTCTTCCAGTGGTACCGACACCCCGGTTTTTATGGGGTTGCCTTGTGCATCAGGTGATATTTTCTAACTGCATCGGCAACACTCATCCCTGAATCTATGGCCTGCTGTGTGCCGACGCCTGTCCCGCCTGCGTCACAACCCACGATAAACAATCCCTGTACCGGGGCTTTGATTGAAGGCTTATCCGGCCCGCATTGACCCACAATCTGGCCAAGGCCGATTGTTTCCCCTCCGCATCCCGGGACAACCGAATCCCGTGTGAGGCTGCTTACTGATTTTGTCGTATATAGTTCCTTTTTATCAATGGCATCTTCAACCTCGGGAAAGACCTCAAATATGATTTTTTCACCGACCTCCGCCCATTCCATGATCTCCTTTTTTGTCATATCAGGATTGGCCGGGCAATAGCAGCCGGTCATAAGGACCTGCTTTCCTTCAGGTGTCCCATCAGGATCATAAACTGAAGGCACTTCAAAGTAGACAACGCCTTCTCTTGATGTTTCCCCTGCCCTGGCTTTATAAAACCTTTCCAGGCTCCACGGGCTGTCATTCGAAATTATGACGCCATAAGGTGCATCGATTACTCTCTTATTCAAGTAGTACCTGTAACCCAGCAATGACCAGGATGGAATCAGGCCTTTTACATAAATTACATAACTCTTATCAAAGTGTTCTTCACCCACAAGCTTTACCACAGTGGGCTGAATTCCGGCATTGCTTATGACAATGGGTGCCTTAAAGCTGCCCTTGTTTGTTACAACCCCTGTTATCTGACCCTGTTCCACGACGATTTTTTCTGCCCTGGCATTCATGATGACCCTGCCGCCATACTGTCTCACCGCTTCGCAATAGGCCTCGGCCACCTGGCCGTAGCCGCCCTTGCAAAACATACCGCCACTTCTAAGAAACATGTCCTGCAGACCTTTTATTGCTTCCCCGGCATCCAGAGAGTCAACCGGGACCATGAACATGCCGTCACAGCACAGGCTCACGAGAAAAGCATAGAGGCCCCTGGGAGTATTGTACTGGGAAAGCCACTGGTCAAAACTTTTCCCGTGCCATGTGGCTGTCTGGTCAGGAGACATCAGTGTCAGTTCCGTAAAAAGCCTGAGCGCCTCTTCTCTTTCATCTTCCTTTATTTCAAGCCAGTCAAAAACCGGATTAGGATCCATTACCCCTGATTCCGCCTGGGGCATCCTGAGGTATTTTCCCGTTGAATTTTTGTAAATACTGGCACTATTCCCGGGGACCACCAGTTCTGCCCTGTCCGCAACGCCCAACTCATCAAGTATAACCTGATACAGGTTGCCCTCCACCGGCGCACCGATAACAACCCACGGGGTATGTGTGAACCCGCCCTTAGAAATGGACATGGCCTTTCCGCCGGCCCTGTTATTTTTTTCCAACAGTAAAACATTTAATCCGTACTTTGCCAGTAACCCTGCGCATGAACTGCCGCCAAAACCCGCGCCAACCACAATAACGTCAAAGTCCTTTTTCGCCATGTTCTTTCCTCCATTTTTTCTGGTCAAAGTGCTTGAAATGACTGTGATAAGAATTGCAGTTTCTTTAAGAGATATATGGAAACCAGATATGTGTGTCAAGCTCAAATGACATGTGTCTTTAACGATTCATGCTCATAAAAAAAGTTGCCGTGGGGTTGGATAACTCCTAATTGAGTTTTAGTGAAGGTTCCTAATCTAACTTTTTGTCCGCTACAATTTCCCAAAAGGTCTGAAATTTAAAGAAAATGGCACGACTCAGGTTCAAGGTTGAACCGTGAAGCATGAACCCTGACAGCCTGAGCGCTTACATATAATGATAGTTTTTTCCCACTGTTTTACTGTCAGTTATCTGTTCTTGTAATTTAGTAGTCGCCTGGCTAAGATTTATCCTTCAATAAATTTCACATTGACGTCGGTGTGTGGTATTATTGTGGTAATTTCAGGTACAATCGGAGAGTCGTGCTGCAGGCATGATTACATGCATGAGTCAGGTCGTCTATCCAGACAGGTCGGTATCGTCATATGGCGTTAACTTAAGAGGAGAAGAAGGCTATGAGGTTAATAATAAAATTATTTATGTTTGCGTTGCTTGCCGCGGCGTTAACATTCGCAGGTTGCAGCGATTCGGGTTTTAGATCCGATGTCGCAGAAGATATCGCAAAACCCTGGACCGACAAAAAACTCGAAGAAGCCGGCGAGGGCATGGTTTTTGCCGTTTTCGGCGACAGGACAGGACTTCATTACCCGGGAAAACTTTCGACTGCCGTCGAGAAAATCAACAGGTCGAATCCTGATTTTGTGGTGTCGGTCGGCGACCACATAGAGGGCTATACGCGGGATGTGGAAGCGCTCGACCAGGAATGGGCGGAGTTCGATGCACTGATAGACAAGCTGGACTCGCGCTTTTTTAAGATTCCCGGAAACCACGACTACTCCAACCATGTTATGGCCGAATACTACAAAAATCTTTACGGGAGAGATTACTACTATTTCGTGTTGAATAACGTTCTTTTCCTTTGCCTCAACACCCAGGACCCTCCAAGTGAAAAGCCTGAAGAGGAGGAAAAAAAGATGAGCGGCTGGATGCATTCGATGGTTGAGTCAGTCAAACATGATCCTCAGAAAGGCATCGCTACTGTTCAAGAAACCCTGAAAAAATATTCCGGGGCACACGGGCATGCAACTATTTCCGATGCACAGGTTGAATATTTCAGGGGAGTGATCGACCGGCACAAAGACGTCAAATGGACGTTGGTTTTCATGCACATGCCTGCCTGGGATGAGTCATATCAATGCGAAAACTTAAAGAATCTCCAGCAGGCGCTTAAGGGGAGGGCGTATACTGTTTTTGCCGGCCATGAGCATCAGTATCGCCTCGAAACCGTCAACGGTAACGCGTATTACAGGGTCGGACCCACGGCAGCCATACCCAGAGAAAATATTCCGGAATGCGAGAGACAGTTTTTGATCGTTGATTTCAGGGGTGCAACGCCAAAGGTGCAGGTTGTCAAGGTTGAAGACAAGGTTTTGTAGATTGTCATGCGAATCAAACGGGGGAGTTTATGGCAACAGATCAACAGAAATTGGCAATGTATGAAGGCATGCTGAGAATCAGGTTCTTTGAAGAACGCGTGGCCGAGCTTTTTGAAAAAGGTGAGATCCCCGGATTTATTCATCTGTCCATCGGGCAGGAAGCGGTGTCCGTAGGCATGACAGCCCCCTTGACAAAAGACGACTATCTTGTCACGAGTCACCGTCCTCATGGAGATGTATTGGCAAAAGGCTCGAGCACAAAAAAGGTAATGGCCGAGCTGTATGGAAAGGCTACCGGTACAAACAAAGGAAAGGGCGGCACGCTTCATGTCGCTGATTTTTCAAATGGTATTCTTGGCGCAAACGGGATTGTTGGCGGAGGACTGCCATTGTCCACCGGTTTGGCGCTTTCACAAAAGATGACAGGTAAACAGGCAGTCACGCTCTGTTCTTTTGGTGACGGAGCATCCAACCAGGGTACTTTTCATGAGTCTTTGAATCTTGCAGCCGTGTGGAATTTGCCGGTCATATTTCTTTTGATCAATAATCAGTATGCCGGGATGACACCCACCGCGAAAGTAACTTCCGTCATCCCTATTTCAAAAAGAGCGGTATCCTATTCAATGCCTGGCAAAACAGTTGATGGCAACAATGTCCTCGCAGTATGTGATGCCGTTTACGAGGCAGTTGAAAGAGCAAAAGAAGGAAAAGGGCCGTCGCTTATTGAGTGCAACACCTACAGGTGGATGGGGCATGCTCAAGGCGAGGAGATTTATGAAGTTGAGTACAGGTCTGATGAGGAGGTGGAAGCCTGGAAAAAACGGTGCCCGATTGCTGCATTCGAAAAGGTATTGCTTGCCGAGGGGCTACTTTCAAGGGAAAAGATAACGGCAATAAGGGAAGAAGTTAAACAGGAAATTGAGGACGCCGTAGCGTTTGCGCGTGAAAGTCCCCTGCCTGCACCCGAGGAGGCTCTATCAGACCTGTTTCAGGTTTGAGAATATCATTTGTCCGGAGGATAAAAGTGCAAAATTTAACGTATCAATACGCATTCTGGCAAGCTGCTGTGGAGGAGATGCTGAGAGATTCAAATGTCTTTCTGATGGGCGAAGATATCGACAATAACAAAGCCCTTGTTGAAGCGGTTGGAAAAGAAAGGGTAAGGGGGTGCCCCATATCCGAGTCAGCCTTCACCGGCGCCAGTGTCGGAGCCGCTGCTGCAGGATTAAGGCCGATCGTCTGGTTTATGTTTGGAAGCTTTATGTATGTGGCAATGGATCAGCTTGTGAATCAGGCAGCCAAGCTGAGATATATGACCGGCGGGCAATTCAACCTTCCGATTGTTTACTGGGTCCCAATGGGTTCCGGTTTCGCCGGTGCATCACAACACTCGGACCACCCGGTAGCCCTGTTCATAAACTCCCCCGGGTTCAAAGTTATCCTGCCGTCAAATGTCTATGATGCCGTCGGTCTTTTCAGGAGCGCGGTCCGGGACGATAATCCTGTGATTATTTTCGAGCAGCAGGAACTCAGCGAGTTATCAGGTGAGATCCCCGAGGATGAATACACCATCCCCATAGGGAAAGGAGATATCAAAAGGATCGGAACCGACGTTACGGTCGTGGCTGTGGGCGCAATGGTCCCGGAAGCCCTGAATGCTTCAGAAAAATTACAGAAACAAGGAATTTCTCTGGAAATCATAGATCCTAGAACGTTGGTTCCAATGGACAAGGAACTCATCCTCGATTCAGTGAAGAAAACAGGAAAACTGGTGGTTTTTGAAGATGCACCTTTGTTGTGTTCCTTTGCATCTGAAGTTGCGGCAACGGTGGTTCAAGAGGGTTTTGATCTGCTTAAAGCGCCCGTGCTAAGGGTCACACGCGAGCAGGTCCACGTGCCATTCAGCCCCCCTTTGGAAAAGTATGTGATTGCCAGTGAGCAGAAGCTTATATCAGCAGTGATGCAGATAGCAAAAGGCTAAGGGTTCGCGCAAAAATAAATTCACATTTTGGCGCGAGCCCTAAGGAACTCCCCAACAAATTCAATCAATCTCTTTTCCCTTCTTCACTTTGATGCCCAAAAACCTCACTGATACCGGGACTGAAGCAGTGCAGCGGGGATTCAGTCGCTGTTTCACAGTGCCGGCCCTCTTTGTGCGGGTGGAAAATGATTACATGGGATAACTCCACGGATATACTGGTTGTAGGTTCAGGCGGCGGTGGTATGACTGCGGCTGTTACTGCGAAGGATCATGGCAGTCATGTGATCGTGATAGAAAAAGGGGACTTTTACGGCGGTTCAACGGCAATGTCGGGCGGCGCTGTTTGGGTTCCGTGCAACGATCTGATGAAACAGGCAGGGATTTAGTAAAAGATGAGAATAAATTGAATTACGACAATTTACATATCTCTGACTGGTTGCCTACCACCAAAAAGCAAGCAGAACAGCGAGGGTGGAACGAGGTTGATGTGGTACTGTTTTCCGGAGACGCGTATGTGGACCACCCCTCTTTCGGAGCTGCGGTTATTGGTCGGGTTTTAGAAAATGAAGGGCTGAAGGTTGCTATTGTTCCGCAACCAAACTGGCGTGATGATCTGAGAGACTTCAAGAAATTTGGTCGGCCGGATATGTTTTTTGCAGTTACTGCAGGCAACATGGACAGCATGGTAAACCATTATACCGCTAATAAACGGTTGCGTTCAGATGACGCTTACACGGCGGGAGGTAAAGCCGGCTTTAGGCCGGATTATGCTTCAATCGTTTATTCTGCTGTTCTAAAGCGCATTTTTCCTGATGTCCCTGTTGTCTTGGGAGGAGTGGAAGCCTCTTTGCGAAGGCTCGTTCACTACGATTATTGGACTGACCAACTTAAACCCGGCATTTTAGTTGACAGTAAGGCGGATCTGTTGGTTTACGGAATGGGGGAAAACCCGATTAAAGAGATCGTAAGACTTTTAAAAAAAGGAGTTCCTTTTTCATCATTAAAAAACATTCCAGGAACAGCGTACCTCATCGGTGAAGGGGATATGTTGCCGAAGGTAAGAAAATGGAATGACATTGCGCTGACGTCACTGGAGGCATGCATTGAAGACAGAAAACAACATGCCATAAACTTTAAATCCATTGAAGAAGAGTCGAACAGGTTGGAGCCTGACAGCAGATTGATTCAGGAGGCATGCGGTAAAACCATTGTTGTTAATCCCCCTTTTCCTGTTATGTCGGAAAAGGAAATTGACGCAAGCTTTGATTTGCCTTATACGCGATTGCCGCATCCCAAATATAAAAAAAGAGGTCCTGTCCCTGCCTATGAAATGATTCGGCATTCGGTCAATATACACCGGGGATGCTTTGGCGGTTGCAGCTTCTGTTCCATATCCGCACATCAGGGAAGATTTATCGCAAGTCGGTCTGAAAGCGCCATCTTAAAAGAAGTTGAACAAGTAACAAAGATGCCTGATTTTAAAGGCTATATTTCTGATATTGGCGGGCCGTCTGCCAATATGTATAAAATGCAGGGCAAAGATTTTGAAAAGTGTAAAAGATGCAAACGTCCTTCATGTACATACCCCGCAATATGCAATAACCTGGATATTGATCATAGTCCCCTGAACGCTATTTATAAAAAGGTGAGAGCGGTTAACGGCGTGAAAAAGGCTTTTATTGGCAGTGGGGTTCGCTACGATCTGTTTATGGATAAAAAATATAGGGGCGATCCTGACAAAAAGCATTATTTCGAGACTCTTGTGAGACATCATGTCTCCGGCAGACTTAAGGTTGCTCCTGAACATACTGAGGATGTAGTTTTAAAGATCATGCGCAAGCCGACCTTTGATCTTTTTTATGATTTGAAAAAAGATTTTGATTCTATTAACAGAAAGCATGGTCTTAACCAACAGCTTATTCCTTATTTTATTTCCAGTCATCCTGGTTGCACTGAAAGTGATATGGCCAGGCTTGCGGAGAAAGCCGGTAAAATAGACATTAAATTGGAACAGGTCCAGGATTTCACGCCAACGCCTATGACTGTTGCCACGGTCATTTATTATTCTGGCTATCATCCTGTGACTTTGGAAAAAGTATATACGGGTACTACTAAGGAAGAGAAACTCAGACAGCGCAGTTAT
>JAFDJF010000450.1 GCA_019307645.1 Deltaproteobacteria bacterium | reverse complement strand
GGACCTGCATGACTCCTGGAGAGCTACCATTATGCTGCTGACCGATTATCATCATGGCGAGATTTCACCCTCAATTTTTGCCATGTATGACCCGGAAGGCACATGGATGACTACCGCCAATATTAAATATACCCCGAGTAATCACTGGCAGTTCAAGCTGACCCAGATGTCCTTCTGGGGAAACGAGAATGCCATCAGTCCTTTTGCCGGGATGATTGGCACAAGCGAGCTTTCTTTTAAAGTAATGTATAGGTTCTAGAAAGCCGGCGTAAAAGACTCATGATTATACCCCGCAGCTTGGCTGCGGGGTATAATCTGAAAGGAGACAAGAAATGACAAGAAAAAAGATTTTTATGCAGAGTATGTTGACGGTTTTATTCCTCCTTATTTTTGTTCAGACGGCCGGTGCAGGAGCAGATTGGAAAGAGAAACAAGACCGTATGTTCGAACAGATTCCGGTAAAACCGGGCGATGTGATTAATCAATCCAACTGGGAAAAGGTCAAGGAATTGATGCCCGAACCTTTTCTGGAACACGGCGTCAAGACGGGGGACTGGCCCCTGACCATTGCTGAGTTTGAATTCGACTATGATTACGATCCGGAATACTATGAATTGAGCGCCCAAAATGAGGGCAGGTACACGCTGGGCCCGAAAAAAGAAATCATAGATGTTAAGACCGGAACATTCCCCATGTTTATTCGGGGCATGCCCTTCCCCAATGTGGATGTGAAAAACGACCCCGACGGTCCAATCAAATTCATGCATAACAACAACCTCAACCTCTTCATGCAGGCGGGTTACTCCTGTTATGAATATCCTTCCGATGGAAACCTGCACTGGGTCGGCCGCGGGGGATATGAAAGGGGCGTTGGTTTCTACGATGAAATTAACTATTGGTGGAATCGTCCGAGAGGAGAAATCCCGAATCCTCGTGAGTACAAACTGACAAATTTCCTGACATCCAAATGGCCCTTTGACTTGTCAGGAACAGTTACCCTGTACATCAGACATCTGGACGGGAGAGCAGATTCAATGTACGCCTATGTGCCTGCCATCAGGAGGGTCAAGAGGCTGTCCGGTGCCAACCGGTCGGACCCGCAAATGGGCTCTGATCAATGCATGGATGACAGCGATGGGTATGCCGGGCATATTGAAGCCATGAAATGGAGATACATCGGCGAAAAGATCATGTTAAAGCCCATACCCAAGAATGAGGCCAAGGCACCGTTAAAATTGAAGCAGGGCAAACATGGCGAATGGCAAAAAAATACGACTGACTCCTGTAAACTGGGCTACCAGGAAGAAGGCTGGACCGGGGCGCCGTGGGCATACGTTAACCATGTATGGGTACCCCGGGAAATGTGGATTATTGAGGCAGCGCCGCTGGATCCTTATTATGCGTACGGAACAATGGTGCTTTATCTGGACAAGATCACGGCAACGTGTTCATTTAATATGAAATACAGCCGAGCCGGAGAATTCTGGAAATATATCGTTTATTCGGCCACCCCTGTTGTCTGGCATGGGGGAAAGAAGCTGCTTTCATTTTATGGTCCTTCGTGTGTTTGTGATGTAAAAACGGATCATGCAAGTCCGACGGTACTTGATTATATGAATCAGTCCTGTGATGATCCCCGCATTGATGGGCGCAATCATTCACCGCAGAAACTGAGAACGTCTAGCAAATAATCTATTTTAAACAGATGGGATGGGGGCATTTATTAATAAGAGCATTAATGTTTAGACAGGATCGACAGGATTTTCAGGATTTTTTCTGTTCTTGTATAATATCTTGTCAATCCGGTTAATCCTGCCAAGAATTTATATTGGGTTCATGTATACATAATTCCGGCCCCATTCCCGGAGTGGTGTGACAATCAACAACAGTGAGCTATTTTTAAAGTAGCATACGGGATCTAAAAGGGGTTTACGGAAAGCTTTTGATTCAGCACCCCGCAGCTGCTGCTGCGGGGTTTTTTTATTCACCCGAAATGCATGCAACATGGTTTATGAAATCTGAATAATCGAATAACGATTACATGAATTCCAAATGACGAAGGAAGGAGTTTTTGTCAATCATATAAGATAAATAGAGCGAAGCGATTCCATACTTCGTCACTCGCTATTCGTGATTCGATATTCGGCGGCTCAAAATATTCCCCGCATAGCAGCAAAACCAGATACTGCAGTTTAATCAAAGGCCCCAAGAGATGAAAAGGAGAGAAAGATGCCTAGTGGATCAAAAAAATGGGACTTGGAGACAGAAGTCCTTGTAGTTGGCTCAGGCTGCGCGGGATTTTCCGCAGCCGTGTCGGCCCATGATAATGGCGCCAGGGTCACGTTGATTGAAAAAACCGATCAGTTTGGCGGGACAACATCCATGAGCGGAGGCGGATCCTGGGTCCCCAACAGTCACCACAATATAAAAAGGGGTGTCAGCGACTCCAGGGAAAAGGCCCTGGGCTACGCCAAGATGTTGACCAAAGGACGCGCAGCCGATGACCTTATTGAAGCCTATGTCGATACTGTGCCCGAGATGCTTAAATACATGGAAGACCGTGTGGGTCTGCGTGTGGAAGTCAGTACCATGCCTGACTATCATCCTGAACTGCCGGGGGGGCACGATGGGGAGAATTCGCGTACCGTGATACCAGATCTTTTTGACACAAAAGAATTGGGCGAAAATGTAAAGAACCTTCGTCTAAATCCTCACAACCCGATTCCTATGAGAAACAGCGAGATGGTGAGATGGAATGGTATGGGCACCCCTCAAAATATCGACTGGGACCTGATGGCCAAGCGGATGGAAGAAGGTATCGTTGCCTTTGGCGCTTCCCTTTCAGGGTACCTGTATAAAAGCTGTCTGGACCGTGGTGTTGAGCTTATTTTAAACACCCGCGCTTTGGAACTGGTAATGGATCAAGGTGAAGTGATCGGTCTTCGGGCCCAAAAGGAAGGGACAGACTTTTTTATTCGAGCTGAAAAAGGCGTGATTCTGGCAAGCGGCGGCTTTGAATGGGATGAAGATTTGAAAAAGGCTTTTCTGCCTGGGCCGATAACGCACATGAACTCCGTGCCTTCCAACGAAGGGGACGGTCTTAAGATGGCCATGGCCATCGGCGCTGATCTGGCCAACATGTCGGAGGCCTGGGGATGGACTTCGGCCGCTGTTCCAGGTGAGGAATACGCGGGTAAACCCCTGAACCGAGGTATTCTGACAGAACGGAATATGCCCCACTCCATAATGGTCAACAAGAAAGGAAAGCGCTTTGTCAATGAGGCGGCAAACTACAATACCATGTTCAAGAACCTGTGGTTTTTCGATGAAAACACCATGGAGCTCCTTAATCTTCCCTGTTGGATGATCGTGGATCAGCAGTATAAGGACAAATACGCCCTTGT
>JAFDJF010000449.1 GCA_019307645.1 Deltaproteobacteria bacterium | reverse complement strand
CGTGTGTCAGTTCCAGTGTGGCTGATCATCCTCTCAGACCAGCTAACCATCGTAGCCTTGGTAGGCCATTACCCTACCAACAAGCTAATGGTACGCGGGCTCATCTCCAAACAGTAGCTTACATGTAGAGGCCACCTTTAATTCTGAAATCCGAAGCTCCCAGAATAATATCCGGTATTAGCATCGCTTTCGCAATGTTATCCCCAATTCAGAGGTAGATTACCCACGCGTTACTCACCCGTACGCCACTTTACTATCTTTAGCAAGCTAAAGAGTTCTCGTACGACTTGCATGTGTAAAGCACGCCGCCAGCGTTCATTCTGAGCCAGGATCAAACTCTCCAATTAAACTATAAAATTTGATCCATAAAGGATCAAACAATTTAACTCGAGGACCTAACTCACAAGCTGTCACTATTTAGTTTTCAAAGATCAAGTCTGGACCATCATTTCTTCATGATGGAAGCCGGTATTTCTCTCTCCGGCCGATCAATCGAAGAGTGATTTCTACACTGTTTCGCTTAGTATTGTCAACTCTTTTCTTGCGTTCCGGCGAAAAAACTTAACCGATCAGGATTCTGTTTTTCCGCCGCTTTGGAACCTGTATATATATAATTATATTTTTCTATTGTCAAGAACTATTTTCATAAAAAAGAACGCTGCCCGTCATGTATTTTTATCTAACCAGTTTCGGGCCGACTTGCTAATCGAAGTCGCTTTCTACAACTGCTGGGCTCAACTGTCAACCCTATTCTTCACTATTTTACCCTCTTTTGCTTTCACCTTGTGAAATTTCTTTTTACCGGAACGCAGCAGGAGCTCCATGTTCTCAAGGTCGGCATCGGTGATCATGTGGTCAATCGATTCTATCCTTTTGCCGTTCAGGTAAGCACCACCCTGTTCGATCAGCCTCCGGGATGCCCCCCCCGAGTTGGCGAGACCAACCTGGTGAAACAATTTAAATGCGGGGATACCCTTTTTCAACTGGTCCAGCTCTATCGAGGTTTGCGGCATCGAATCGGCACTCTTTTCCGCCTCATCATGCCTGGGGATAGTGCTCGAAGGCAGTATCGTCCCTGATACAATCCTTGAACCGAAAACCCTCGAAGCAGCCTGGAAAGCCTTTTTTGCCTCGTCCTGACCATGGACCAGCGAGGTGGCCTCAAATGCGAGTACGGACTTGGCAGCATTGAGTTCAGCTCCGTCCAGTTCTCCTACCTTTTTTATCTCTTTCAAGGGTAAAAAGGTAAAAAGGGCCAGAAACCGCTCCACATCCCGGTCATCGGTATTGATCCAGTACTGGTAGTATTCATAGGGCGGTGTGAGATCAGGATCAAGCCATAATGCTCCTTTGGCCGACTTTCCCATCTTCGCTCCGCCACTGGTTGTGATCAAAGGAGAAGTCATCCCGAATACGGTCTCCTGGTGAACCCTGCGTACCAGGTCTATACCGGCGACAATATTTCCCCACTGGTCACTGCCCCCCATCTGAAGCTTACACCGGTGATCCTCGAATAACTTCAGGAAATCATATGCCTGAAGCACCATGTAGTTAAATTCGATGAAACTCAGCCCTTCTTCAGAGTCGAGACGCACTTTATAGCTTTCCGCCTTGATCATACGGTTAACACTGAAATGCCGGCCAAAATCCCTTAAGAAAGATATATATTCCAGCTGTTTAAGCCATTCCGCATTATTCAGCAGCAAGGCTTTCCCATCCTTGAAATCTATAAATCTTGAAAGCTGTCTCTTAAGCCCTTCGGCGTTTGTATCGATCATTTCTTCCGTCAGTAGTTTCCGCATTTCTGTCTTACCGCTCGGATCGCCAACGAGACCAGTCCCCCCTCCCACAAGAGCTATTGGCCGATGACCATGTCTTTGCATGTGGGCAAGACACATGATCTGTACAAGATTCCCAATATGAAAGCTCGAAGCGGTGGGATCAAAACCGATATAACAGGTAACACTTCCACTCTGGAGGAAATCCATCAATTCATCTTCATGGGTAGTATCCTCGATAAACCCCCTCTCCCTGAGTGTCTCCATTACATTCATTAGGTGCAAATCCTCATCAGTGTCCTATCCATAAACGGTCCTTTTACTTTGCCCTGAAAACCCGGCACTTTGTGTCAGGTCAGAGATAGACGGCTCTAACTTGGAGTTGATAAAATCACAAATTCCAAGCACCAAACTACAAATAAATTCCAAATATCAAATTTCAAACCGGTTCAAAGGAATTGTTTTTTGTTTGAAATTTTTAATTTCGGTCATTGCTGTTTGTTTGTTTTTTGGGATTTGTTATTTGGAATTTCAATAAGTCAAGGAACTTCCAACAAAACAAATCCCCTCTGTGTATAAAACAAAGCCTCGCCCTCTGCACCAGAATTCTTTACTTATTCGCGTACTCCACAGCCCTTGTTTCCCGAACAACCATCACTTTAATCTGCCCCGGGAAAGTGAGGGACTCTTCAATCTTTTTTACAACATCTCTGCTGAGCAAAACAGCATCTTCATCGGAGATGATACCGCTTTCCACAATGACCCTGAGTTCTCTTCCAGCCTGGATAGCGTATGTGTTATTCACACCTTTGAATGACTTTGCTATGGCTTCAAGATCTTCCAGTCTTTTAATATAATTCTCAAGGATTTCTTTACGGGCGCCCGGTCTTGCGCCGGATAGACTGTCAGCACCCTGCACCAGAAACGCGTAAACCGAACTGGGAGGGATATCCTCGTGATGGGCGGCCACCGCATGGACTACCCTCTGGGATTCTCCAAATTTTTTCATAAGGTTTGAACCAATTACCGCATGGGGCCCTTCAACTTCATGATCAATGGCTTTCCCTATATCGTGAAGAAGGCCGATGCGCCTCGCGAGTTTGGAATTAAGCCCCAACTCTGAAGCCATGATACCGTTTAAAAATCCAACCTCAATGGAATGCTGCAATACATTCTGGGCATAACTGGTGCGGAACTTCAACCGCCCCAGGTATTTGATCAAATCATTATGGATGCCATGCACTCCCAGGTCGAAGGCGGCCTGTTCCCCAGCTTCCTTGATTGTCTGATCAACCTCCTCCTCTACTTTTTTTACAACATCCTCTATGCGGGCCGGATGAATTCTGCCATCGGTTATAAGCCTTGAAAGGGCGACACGGGCAATTTCCCGCCTCACGGGATTGAATCCGGATAAAATTACAGCCTCCGGCGTATCATCAATGATAAGATCGATTCCGGTCGCGGCTTCAAGCGCCCTGATATTTCTGCCCTCCCTGCCGATAATCCGGCCCTTCATCTCATCACTGGGGAGTTGAATAACAGATACGGTACGCTCAGCCACATAATCACCCGCATATCGCTGGATGGCGCTGGCCATGATCATCTTGCTTCTTTTATCCGCCTCTTCATTGCTCTCGGTTT
>JAFDJF010000448.1 GCA_019307645.1 Deltaproteobacteria bacterium | reverse complement strand
ATCAACATGGAGGCCGGTTACCTCAGAACTCTTGGCAAGGGCGCTAAAGAAAGAGCTGTTCCCATGGGAGGCAGGGCCCTGGAAGCGATCAAAATTTACCTTTCAGGCGGGCGCCTTCAATTGGCAAAAGGCAGAAATTCTCCGTACCTGTTCTTGAATCCCAGCGGGCGCCCCATGTCCCGACAGGGATTCTGGAAAATCATTAAAAAATACGGTGCAAAGGCAGGTATCAAAAAGAAAATATCACCGCACTGTATAAGGCATTCCTTTGCCACCCATCTTCTGAGTGCCGGAGCTGATTTGAGGTCGGTTCAGGTCATGTTGGGTCATGAAGATATCTCTACAACCCAGATTTACACGCACGTTACGCGTGAGCGATTGAAGGAAGTCCATGAAAAGTATCATCCCAGACCTTAAATCAGTAAACAATTCAACTACTAAACCATACAGAATAAGGCCCGTCAAAATGGCAAAGATAATTCCTCTGGAGCCAAAACCGGAAGAACCGCCAAACAATGTCATTATCCTAAAACCGCTGGAATTCAGAAAGGCTGATTGGGAAACAACCCGGTTTGTTCAAATGGTGAGATTCAATTCCACCGTGCTGGAACGTCATCGAAATGAGCTATATAATAAAGGGAATAATGGCATATGGCAGCTTCCTCCCCACCATTCTCTGACAGGAGGCATGGATAACACCATCCGGGCGATGTATGTGTATCGAAAAAATGAAGAAAAAATGCGGGAAGTTTATTATCTAATGGGGCTTGCAGACTGTATGATAAACCAGGTGAATTCCATTCTGAGAACAGACCTTTTGAGGGACATGTACAAGAAAGTTTTTGAAATGAAAGAGCAGCTCAAAATACACTGGTACGGCCCCCTCGCTCAGATCCTGCTTCCCATTGATTCCCAATTTTATAGTGAGTTTGAATATAAGGCCTCCCTGACCGGGGCCCGCACCTTGAAAGAGCTTTATCAGACAATCAGAATCGGAACAGAGGAGATGTTTGACATCCTTTCACTCGAGTATGTGTTTTACTGTCCGTCAGCAGGCTTTCAGCCCTGATTTTCAGTGCTGCAGCCGCAAATTCGGGTCTGATTTAAATTGTGATCGTCTCAATCAGGTGCGCTTGAGGTCCGGAAACTTCATTTAGGGCTCGCTCAAAAAAGTGAATATATTTTTACGCGAACCCTTACTGAACCACAAATTCAGTAAAGTAGATGTTTGTTATCTGCCCGTTTTTCACGAAACTGTTTAACCTCTCCATTATTTCGTCACGCAAGGCTGTTTTCCCCTCAATCGTGTTTATGTCTTTTGATGTCTTGGCAGGTACGATCGTCAAAATGGCATCCCTGATCTGTGGGAGACGTTTTTCGATTTCATCGGTTGTCTCTTCACTGGACAATTCCAAATCCATTGTAGCCCTAAGGTACCGCGTCCCGCCTCGGTCAGAGAGGTTGACGATAAAGGTATCCAGAGAATAGACAGGTCTTATTTCGTCCTGATCATTTTCTTCTTCAGAAGAGCTCTCCTGCGCCTGTTCAATCTGAGGATCAGATGGAGATACCTTGCTCCAGAGGACATAGAATCCTGCCCCCATAATCCCCAAAAAGACTGCAGAAATTATGATGATTATAAGCATCAGTTTTTTTGTCTCAGCACCCGCTTTTTCTTCCAAGATGTCTTCGGACTGATTATCCGCCATTGTTGCTCCTTTCTTCAATTTGGAGGGTCAATGCCATCTGTCTCATCCCAGACGACAGCCATTCACAATCCCCGACCTGCCTCTCTCGATTTTGGCTCAAGTGTCTTTCAATGGGCTAAAATACGATAAGGATATCAAAACATCAAATAGATTTTTCTTTATCAGCAAGCTAGATCAAAAATAGCTCTATCTCATACGTTACGGAATGATTTGACAATAGCCATGTTGCGGGGGTATTTTTTGTCCACAGAGTTTTACCGGCTTGTTTAAGAAAAATTAGCCTTGGGCAGCATCTACGTATCCATCCTTTTTGATCTTTGACAAAGGCGATGAGGAGCAAAAGGTTGCAGCGTTTTTATATTGAAGAAATCAACTCGGATGACGAGCGCTGTGTCATTACCGGATCCGAGGCAAAGCACATCACAAAAGTTCTGAGAATGACACCGGGAGACCGTTTTATCCTCATGGACGGCAAGGGCTCCCGTTTTGAGGCCCTCATTGAATCTATTTCATCCAGAGAGGTACTTGTCCTGCTGGAAAACCGGCTTCCTGAACCGCCACCTTCCCCTGCTGTGAAAATCACTCTCTGTCAGGCCCTGATAAAGCCACGTGCCATGGACTACCTGATTCAGAAGACGTCGGAACTGGGAGTTGACTGCATTTCCCCTTTTTTTTCTGATCGGACCGTGATCAGCTTCGAAGAGGACAGGCTGGCCAACAAGATGAGGCACTGGCGCGAAATAGCAAAAAATTCCGCAAAACAGTGCGGCAGAGGCGTGCCTGTGAGAATTGAAATGCCCTGTTCTTTCAAGGAATTGACGGTGAAATGGCATGGTGAAAAGGCTTTGAAGGCGATTTTGTGGGAGGATGAAAGATCAAAGAATTTCAAGACGCTGTTGGAATCGTCTTCGCAGATAAAGCGTTTTATGGGCATTGTCGGGCCGGAGGGCGGGTTTACCCGAAAGGAAATCGATGCGTGCGGGAATGCGGGTTTTGTACCGGTATCCCTGGGGCACAGGATATTGCGTGCCGAGACGGCTGCCATGACCATGGTGGCCATCGTTCAGTATGAGCTGGGAGACCTTTGTCTTTAGGGCTTTTTTGCAGTTTTTGAATCAGATATGCTGAGGTCGATCCCGTATCGTCCTGTTTTCTGGTTTAAAAACTCTGATACGTCCCCGACTTCTGGATAGAAAAGGGCTTCGGCATTGATGTTTTATTCAAAAAGTGATGGAGAAAAATCTCCTTGCCGAGAAACATAGTATTGTCTATAATAACAGATTATTTTCAAGCGGCACCTGCTTTTTTTAAATGAAAGCAGAAAGGTCCACTGAAATAAAGAAGATGTTATTACTGAAATAATTTCCATCTGTAATATGTATAATTAATATCAGCTAACCCTGTAGTGTACGCGGATTTGGGCACAGCGTTTCGGTCACAATCTTCGGTTGTGCCAACATTACAAATCGAGTACACATTAATGTTTTTACAGGCGGAGCTCTTCCTCTTCCAGGTCGTTAGCAGACATACCGTTGTTCTGCATTTTCAATAACTATTCCCTGCAACCACTTTCGTCTTTTAGAAGCGCAATAGACTGAGTCACGAATAGAAACAAAAAAGTAACTTTCAAAGCAAAGGAATCAGCCATGGATAAAGATCCAAACCCTGAGAAGAAAAAAACCGTCGCTCTGTCTTCAGCTAAGCGAGAAGA
>JAFDJF010000447.1 GCA_019307645.1 Deltaproteobacteria bacterium | reverse complement strand
CGGAATTCGAAGCGGTCTATAAAAAAAGCATCGAGGACAAGACGGATCTCAAAATGGACATTGTCCAGTTTCTGATGGAGAATTCAGAATTTTTGAAAAAAGAAAAGAACAAATGGATGAAATCTGTCCTGCAGGTGGTGCGCAAGACATCCCTGTTCTTTCAGCCGCAGATTCGAACCAAGATCATGAATGAAGGGTGGGCAAGCTACTGGCACGAAACCCTTTTCCTTCAGGACGACCGTATCAAGGGACATGAGGTAGAGTTTGCCAGGGTAAATTCCGGTGTTACATCCATGCCCCGTGTGGGATTGAACCCATACGCACTGGGGATGCGCCTGTTTTATTATCTGGAAGATATTGCGGATAAAGGCAGATACTCCATTGAATTCCAGCGGCTTGCTGATGCGGACGGACGAAAACGATTTGATAAAGATACAGGACAGGGCAGGGACTTTATTTTCTCGGTCAGAGAGGACCTCTGTGACTTCACATTTGTCAACTCGTTCGTTGATCAGGATTTTATCAGCCGTAACAAACTCTTTGTTGCAGGAAAAAGGCTTAGCCGGTCAAAAATGGTCTGGGAATATTATGTAAAAAGCCGCAAAGCAGAAGACTATCGACAGATGCTTCTGGAAAGGCTGTATCATCCGCCTTGCGTTGAAATTGACCCGGAAAAAGGAAAAGACGACACGCTTTATCTGGCACACAAGTTTGAGGGGAAGCCTTTGGTGGAGGAATTCATTCCCAACACCCTGATCGGGATTGAATATCTCTGGGGTGGCCCGGTCCAACTGGAAACCAGCGAGGTGGAGTCAGTGATGCCAAAGAAAGGAAATGGACAGGCCGGCATCCCTTCCGCTTCTCAGGAGGAACAGCCGGAGGAGCATGAGGTGACATGGCGCAGGGTTCTGTATACCATGAAAGATCGAAAACTTACCAAGAAGCCAGTTTGAGGATCAGGATTCAACATGGATAATATCAGAATTGCAATGGAGCATATCGACAGCAGCATGAGAAATCGGGATCAATGCGATACCGTGTCTTTCGAGGAATTCCTTAAGCTGCTCGTCAAAAGACCCTCTGCAGTGATGCGCAATGCCTTCCAACTATTCCACGATATGATCAAGCACTATGTGGGGGAAGGGATTGATGAGTACCCGGATGATCCTGAGTCCATTGGGTTTGTGTACTATGATTGCAGTAAGCTCTTTGTTGAAGGTTCTGATCACCCTTATTTTGCCGACAGACCTTTTGCAAACAGACTGATTAACCTGGTTGAGGCCTTGAGGCGGGGGGCCCAGCAAAACAAGATATATATCTTTGAGGGGCCGCATGGCTGTGGCAAGAGTACGTTTTTAAACAATCTGGTCATGAAATTCGAAGAATACGCCAACACGAAAAACGGCACGCGGTTTGAAACCGTATGGAGACTGAATTTGCCGATGCTGGGCAATTCTTCGGATGTCGCAACTATCGCGGTATTCGAGAAGCTACTTCAAATGGAGGAGAACAAAGACCTGGGTCCTCATGGATTGAATAAGGGCCATGGCAATTTGTCTGCCACCGGTGATTACATTGAAATCCCCTGCCCCAGCCATGACAATCCTATCATGCTGGTTCCAAAACAGTATCGCCGTGAGTTTTTTGATGAACTGCTCAGCAATGATGAATTCAAGTGGAAGCTGTTTACGGAAAAAGAGTACGAATGGGTGTTCAGAGATACCCCCTGTACCATTTGCAGTTCCCTGTATGGGGCACTTCTCAACAGACTTAAGAGCCCCACGGAAGTTTTCGATATGATATACGCAAGGCCGTACAAGTTCAACAGGCGACTGGGTCAGGGCATCAGTGTTTTTAATCCCGGCGACAGACCGTCCAAGCAAAGCCCCCGAAGCAATGCCATGCTCCAGAACCGGATTAACCGTATCCTCATGGACAGTAACCAGGTAAAATACTACTTTTCAAGATATGCCAATACAAACAACGGCATTTATGCCCTGATGGATATCAAGACCCACAATAAGGAGCGTTTAATCGAGCTTCATAACATCGTCAGCGAAGGGATCCATAAGGTTGGGGATATCGAGGAGAATGTCAATTCAGTCTTTATAGCACTGATGAACCCTGAAGACAAAGAACACATCAAGGATCTGCAGTCCTTTACAGACCGCATTGAATATATCAACATCCCATATGTCCTTGATGAAAACACAGAGGCGGAGATTTACCGTAACATCTTTGGTAAGCATATCGAGTCGAATTTTCTCCCGAGAGTCCTTGAGAATTTTGCAAGGGTAATTATCTCCTCCCGATTGAACCTCAAATCAGAGGCGCTGCTGGAATGGATCGGCAAGCCTGAAAAATACAAGCTCTATTGCGACGAAAATCTGCAACTATTAAAGATGGCGATCTATTCAGGCCATATTCCCAGTTGGCTTTCAGAAGAGGACAGAAAACAGTTTACCGCAAAACGGAGAAGAAGAATTATTGCCGAATCCGAAAAAGAGGGTGCGCAGGGCTTTTCAGGGCGCGATTCCATCAAGATATTTAATGAGTTCTACTCCACCTACGCCAAAGAAGACAAACTTATAAATATGTCGTTCCTGTATAATTTTTTTAACAAGGTCCGCAAAGATCTGAACGAATTAATCCCCAAAGGGTTTCTGGATTCTCTATTGCATATGTACAACTACACTGTTTTGCAGGAAGTCAAAGAGTCTCTCTATTACTACAATGAGGAACAGATTTCCAGGGATATTCAGAACTACCTGTTCGCCGTTAACTTTGAAACGGGATCGGTCGAGACCTGTAATTTTACAGGGCAAAAAATCGAAATCACAGAGAGTTTTTTCGACGACATCGAGGGTCGTATGCTGGGTGACAGTGTGGAAAAAGATAAGCGATCTGCCTTCCGGGAGGAAACTCAAAAAGAGTATGCTTCAGAGACACTGCCCCAGGAAATCATGCTTCAGGAAAAACCTGTAATTGAAACATCACTTTATGAGTCAATGCTTGACCGGTACGTCTACAACCTGAAGGAAAAGGCCCTGGATCCTTTTCTTGAAAACGAAAACTTCCGGGGTGCGATAAAGGATTACAACAAAGATGCCTTCAAGACTTATGACAAAAGGATTAGGGAGGAGGTCACCTTCCTGATCGACAATCTCTGCAATAAATACGATTACACCCAGCAAGGTGCTAAGGAGGTCTGCATATACGTAATTGACAATGACCTGGCAAAGAAATTTGAACGGTCCGCGGGCGGGTAAACCCTATTGCAGCGGTAGGGTGAAATCTGATTTGGCATTAAACTTTTAACGTAACTGTTCAGGTTGCTTAGACTGTAGGCTGAAGGCTGTTAGTAAAGGATTGAAAGAGACACACATGGGGTTCCTATTACTGTATTATTGTAACTGCGTT
>JAFDJF010000446.1 GCA_019307645.1 Deltaproteobacteria bacterium | reverse complement strand
CGGCAACAGCCGTGATGACCTTCTCAACTCAAACATGATTATCATGTGGGGCTGGAACCCGGCCGTCACTGTTGCGAATACCAATACCACATGGTATCTGGCTCAGGCCAGGGAAAAAGGGATCAAAATTGTGGTCGTAGATCCCAGGCACACAGACACCGTAGCCATTTTCGCTGACCAGTGGATTCCTATCAGACCCAGTACGGATGCAGCGATGTTGATCGCCATGGCTTTTGTCATCATAAGGGACAGCCTTGAAGACAAAGCGTTCCTGGATCGCTACACGGTCGGATTTGACGCGTATAAGGCCTATGTAATGGGTGACGAGGACGGCCATCCAAAAACGCCTGAGTGGGCCGAGACGATCACCGGTGTGCCGGCGAAAGTCATAGAGACGCTGGCCAGGGAATACGCCACCAGCAAACCGGCCGCCCTGATGACCGGCATTGCACCGGGCCGCACGGCCTACGGTGAACAGTACCACAGGGCAGCGATCACCCTGGCAGCCATGACCGGAAATACCGGTGTCCACGGCGGCAACCCGGGGGCATTTCTCGGCGGATTTGCAGCCCCTATCAATGCCTATCCCTGGATGATCATTCCGCCATTGCCCGGCGACAACCCTGTGGATGCTTTGCAGCAGCCCCGAAAGCTGCACATGCAGGGCGAATTGATGAATTCGCCTTCCAGTATGCCTCATCGAGCCCAGGGAGCCGATGCACTGCTCAAAGGCAAGGCAGGCGGATTCCCTGCTGATTATAAGCTCTTCTATATGCACACCAACAACGTCGTCAATCAGTTACCCAATTCCAATAAATGGGTACAGGCCCTCATGAAGCCGGAGTGTGTGATTGTTCACGAAGTCTTCTTTAATGCCACGGCCAGATATGCAGACATCCTGCTGCCCGCAAGCCTCTCAATTGAAAGGAATGACCTGACTGCCGGAGGCGCAACCCCCTTCTTCGGCTACATGAAAAAAATTGTTGATCCGCCGGGTGAGGCAAAATCCTATTTTGAGTACTTCAAGGAACTGGCGGACCGGGTGGGCATCAAAGACTTTCTTGATCAAACCGAGGACGAGACCATAAAGGAGATGCTGGTTTACAGCCCCCAGGTGGGTGACTATGAGGCCTTTAAAAGAGATGCTGTGGTCAGAATAGACCTGCCCGAACCCCGTGTAGGCTTCAAGGATCAGATTGATGACCCGGACACCCACAAGTTTGGCACCCCCACCGGGAAGATAGAGATCTATTCAGAGCAGATTGCCGAGGCAGGAGATCCTCTCTGCCCGCCCATTCCCAAGTACATCGACGGCTGGGAGGGCCCGGGCCATGCGCTTTCAGAGAGATTTCCATTACAGCTGATAACAACCCACACGCGCCGACGTTCGCACTCTCAGCTGGAAAATGTTCCGTGGCTGCTGGAACTGGAAGAGCATGCCATTGTTATGCACACGACTGATGCAGATGCCAGGGGCATCAGAGATGGTGATCAAGTCCTGGTGTTCAACGACCGGGGCACGATCAGGGTCCCCGCAAGGGTGACGGAAAGGATAATGCCCGGCATCGTCGACCTGGGAGAAGGCGCCTGGTACAGCCCGGATGAGAATGGAATAGACATGGGCGGCTGTGCCAACACCCTCACCAGTGACATCCCATCACCGGGTGGTTCCTTTGCTTACAATACCGCCCTTGTTCAGGTGGAGAAGATTTAGGGGTGGGTCTTTCATTTTGCAGTTTTCCTTAAACCCTAAACCAGCCTATATTTGTGGCGGGAACTTTGCCCTATTTACTGGAAAAACCCTCCGTTTTCCCCTGTCTCCCTGACGCCTCGCGTTGAAGCCTACGCCCCCTTCTTTTTCTTGCACAAAGCGTTCTGCTCCTAATTTTATGACAAATAGTCATAAAACACCCTTGTCTTTTATGACTATCAATCTCTAAATATGCTTGACTTTTCTGACTTATGGTATATCTTAAAAATTATGAAACGAACAATAGACCCGATTCTAAAACAATGGAAAGACAGTCGCGTCCGACAGCCGCTTCTAATAAGAGGTGCGCGGCAAGTTGGGAAGACTTATTCAGTAACTGACTTTGGCAAGAGGGCATTTGAAAACATCGTTTCTGTGAATTTTGAAGAAAAGCCGGAATTGAGTCGCTGTTTTTCAGACTTTGATCCCAAAGGAATCATTGACCGGTTATCCATTCTGACACGCATGACAATCAGCCCGGGACGTACGTTATTATTTCTGGATGAAATCCAGGAATGCCCGAAGGCGATTACTTCTTTGCGATATTTTTTTGAGAAATTGCCGGAACTTCATGTTATCGGCGCTGGATCGTTGATTGAGCTTGCATTGCACGCTGAGGAATTTCGTATGCCTGTTGGCCGTGTACAAAGCGTGTATATGTTTCCCATGTCATTTGGAGAATTTCTAATAGCCGTCGGTGAAGAGAAATTACTAAACCATATCCATACGGTTGATCTGAAAGCTGGAATAGAGCGTGTTTTTGCGGCAAGACTTGAACAACTACTTCGGCAATACCTGCTGGTCGGTGGGATGCCCAGAGTTGTTGATGCCTTTGGAAAAAACGTTTTGATGGAAGAATTACAGAGACTGCAATCCGGACTTATTCGGACTTATACAGATGATTTTGCTAAATATGCATCAACTGCAAAGCATAAATATTTAAAAGAAGTGTATTCCAGCGCCCCACAAATGGCTGGTCGGCGTTACAAGTTTTCACATGTAAATCCAGGCATCGAGGCTAAATTTTTGAAAGAGGCACTCGGGTTGTTATGCGATGCGCGATGCCTGTCTAAAATATGCCATGCATCCGGTGCGGGAGTACCACTTTCGGCAATTGCCAATGAACGTAAATTCAAAATAGCGTGTCTCGATGTCGGTCTTATGCAAAATGCGCTTGGTGTGCAGAACTCAATTATTCTTGACGACTCAATCATGCAAATTAACGCCGGCAGTGTTGCAGAACAGTATGTCGCTCAAGAGTTGCTTGCCTGCGCAGACCCTTACGCTGACAAAAAATTACATTTTTGGACAAGGGAAGCCCGAGGGAGCAATGCTGAAGTTGATTTTCTAATAGAGATCGAAGGCATGCCGATACCGGTAGAGGTAAAAGCCGGCGCAAGGGGTTCACTGAAGAGCATGAGGTTATTCCTTAAAGAATATCCCGAAACATTGGTTGGTGTCCGATATTCAATGCACGAGTTGTCGTATTTTGATCAAATATTGTCTATTCCATTATACATGATTAGTCAGACGCAACGCTTGGTGCGGAGTTGTATTGATACCTAACACGGGCTAACCCTGCCTCACGAAACAAAAATAACGCAATGCCTATATTTGCCGGCCAAAGTATGATCAAATGAAAAAGTTGGCTTTTCTGACATTAATTCCGAAA
>JAFDJF010000445.1 GCA_019307645.1 Deltaproteobacteria bacterium | reverse complement strand
TTATGAAGAGCAAAAGGTGCAGTAATAGTGGACTATTTCAAGGTTTTTGATCTTCATAATATGTCAAGAGTGACCTGAAGATGAGATGCCAAAATGTGAAGTTATTTTTACGCGAGCCCTTAGTTGCCAACAAATAAAAAATTGAGTGTTCTATGAGCAATATTTGGACAAAAGTGCAGCTTCGGCAGTTGTTCACGCTTTTTCCCTGTCTCCCGGGAATCCAGCCCATAACGCCTTCTTGGCCCTAATCTCCTCCACCAGCTCCAACCCGGTCTTGTCGCAGGGGGGCAGTTCAACATCAGTCTCGCCCAAAGGCTCCACCCTGTCTGTCGCCCCACTTGATGATGTGCGCACACCAGGTCAGGCCGGCGCCGAATGCCGGAACAAGGATGATGTTTCCCGGGCCGATGCGGCCTTCTTCCACTGCTTCCACCAGGGCAACCGGTGCCGTTGCCGCGGACATATTGCCGTAGCGGTGTACATTGATAAATACTCTATCCATGGGGATACCAATCCGCTTGGCAACCGCTTCGATGATACGCAGGTTGGCTTGATGCGGGATCACTATATCCAGGTCATTTGTGGTGAGGCCGCATTTTTCAACCACTTTTTTGCTGGCGCCCACCATACCGGTGACAGCATTTTTAAAAATTTTCTGGCCTTCAAACTGCCACTCGGTTTGGCCCAGAGGAATACCCTGGTTGGCATATTTCAAGCCATAACCATGTACAGTCAGAATCTCCCGCACTTCACCAAAGCAGCCCAATTCTTCCGCCAGCAGGCCTTCCTCTTTGTCCGTGGCTTCGATATAAAAAGCAGATGCACCGTCGCCGAACAAAACAGCCACATTGCGATTGTCCCAGTCCATAACCGGAGAAATGACTTCCGCGCCGATCACGACGGCATTTTTGACAACTCCTGTCTGAATCAAAGATGTCGCAGCGGTCAATGAATACATGAAACTGGTACAGGCCGAATTGAGGTCCATACAGGCGGCCTTTTTAGCACCCAGCATCTTCTGTATGTATGACGCGGTGTTGGGACAAATCTGATCCGGGGTGGTAGAACCAAAGATGATCAGTTCAACCTCGTCTCCGGTCTTTCCCGCAGCAGCCAGGGCCCGGGAGGCTGCCACATGAACCAGTGTAGAGATGTGCACATGGGAAATACGGCGCTCTTTCATACCCGTGCGAGTAGTAATCCACTCATCATCGGTATCCAGAAATGTGGAGAGATCTTCATTGGTCAGTACGGCGGGCGGCATGCACTTGGCCCAACCCGTGATAGCAGCATGCGTCATTATGTCTCCTCTTTATAAGGGAAATAGGGCACGTTCTCATGACTTTTTGTAACAGATTCTTGTATGATTTTCAAGAGTTGTTCTCAGGAATCAAATATTAAGTACGTTCCTCATTATGAATTGCGCTACTCATTTGTTCTTGACAATATATGTCCAATTTACAATAATGAACTAGTGTCAATCCATAAATGGCTATTTTGCCCAATCTCTGCGTCGGATTCGGATTTTAATCCTTAAAATATTACAACATATTCACCCCAAGGGCACTTACTTCGTGGCGCCTGCGGTTAAAATCCTCACCCTTCTTGACCTTGAACAAAATATCTCATTTCTGGATGGGCACTAACTAACCGGTTAATTTTTTACTCTGAAAAAATCAAACTGTTAGGGGTGTTGCACAGCAGCTGAGAACCCGAAAACCGGGTAACCCTTGGAACCTGATCAGGATAATACCTGCGAAGGGAAACGAAGACTTTTCCTGGCCGATAAAAAAGTCTGTAATTACCGTTTCTCTTTTTAAGGGATGCGGTTTTTTTGTTTTGGGCAAAATGCCGCCTGGTCTGGTAATTAGTCAGACAAATGGCAATCAGTCAAGGCTCAGGATTCATTACTCAGGGTTGACTTTCTTTCGGAATCTTAAAACCGTTCAGTTTTGATCAGTTAACCTTGAACCGTGAACCGGGAACTTTGAACCTGGTAGGACAAAAAAGGAGTGTATATCATGGCATTAGATGAAGTGGTTATCACCAAGGCGATTATCGATCGGTATTATGAAAAATTAATCAACTCTCTTGAGACAGACGTGGCCATTGTCGGAGGCGGGCCGGCAGGTCTGGTCGCCGGCTACTTCCTTGCCAAAGCCGGCAAAAAAGTGGTTTTATACGAACGGAAGCTGAGTGCCGGAGGCGGTATGTGGGGCGGCGGAATGCTGTTTAATGAAATTGTGGTTCAAAAATCCGCCATTCATCTTCTTGATGAATTCAATATCAGATATACGGAGTACCAGGAAGATTATTATACTGCCGATTCTGTTGAGGCCATAACCTCTTTGACCGCTGAGGCGATTCGAGCCGGAATGACGCTATTTAACTGTGTTTCTGTTGAAGATGTGATGATGCGTCCCGAGCGTATTGAGGGTTTGGTAATAAACTGGTCCCCTGTTGAGATGGCGGGTTTGCATGTTGATCCGCTGACGGTCCGATCGAAATTCGTTATTGATACTACAGGTCATGACACTGAGGTCGTAAAAGTGGTTGTGAAAAAAGTCCCGGGAGAGCTTCAAACGCCTACCGGGAAGATTGAAGGAGAAAAATCCATGTGGGCGGATAGGGCTGAAGAACTCACGCTTGAAAATACATGTGAAGTCTTCCCCGGATTATTTGTTGCAGGCATGGCGGCAAATGCAACGTTCGGAGGTCCGAGGATGGGGCCGATTTTCGGAGGGATGCTGCTTTCCGGTGAAAAAGTGGCGCACGAGCTTATCGCACGGTTATAGTTTTTGTAATGATTCAGGTAGATAGGCTGTAGGCTGAAGGGGAAAAAGAACTGGAAATGTTCTTTTAGGAATAACTCAGCCGTAATAATGTAGTAATAGAAACCCGATGTGTGTAATATTCAATCCTCTACTAACAGCCTACAGCCTAATCAACCTAAAAAGCTTAAACAAACAGAATCAATCGGGGCCGTATCATGACACAACTGGAAGAAGCCAAAAAGGGCCGTATCACGGAGGCCATGCACCAGGTAGCTGAGTTTGAAGGAACTACCGATGAAGTCATCCGTGAGCGGGTTGCCGAGGGATCTGTCGTGATCCCCAAAAACATCCACCATTCCTTTGTTGCCAGGGGTATCGGGAAAGGGTTGAAAACCAAGGTCAATGCCAATATCGGCACGTCGCCGAGCCATTTTAATCTTGAGGAGGAATTGGCAAAGCTGGATGTTTCAGTGGATGTTGGCGCGGACGCGGTGATGGATCTGTCCACGGGCGGAGACCTTGAACTTATTCTAACGTCAATACTTTCTCGTTCACCGGTGATGATCGGGACGGTGCCGATATATAAGACGCTCAGCAAGGCATTTTCTGAAAACCGGAAATGCGCCGATGTTACTGAAGACGAAATTTTTAATGAAATTGAGGTTCATGCCAAAGCCGGTGTTGATTTTATCACAGTGCACTGCGGGATAACGCGGGAGTCGTTGAGGGTATTGAAAGGGTGTAACCGGCTCATGGGAATTGTATCCCGCGGAGGGAGTCTATTGGCGGAATGGATCCTCAAGAATAAAGCTGAAAATCCCTTGTATGAAAAATTCGACCGTCTCCTGGAAATTACCAGGGAATGTGATGTAACATTATCCCTTGGGGATGGCTTGAGACCCGGGACAATTTTTGATGCAGAAGACGGGGCCCAGATTCAAGAGATGATTATTTTGGGTGACCTGGCCAAACGGG
>JAFDJF010000444.1 GCA_019307645.1 Deltaproteobacteria bacterium | reverse complement strand
CAGCCTTCGAATAAGGACAAAATTGATATGGGATAAGGAATCGTCAAGGCAAGACCGTTAGGCATTGAATATGAAGGTGCTTTTTAACATCAGCGGATATCAAAAACTGTTAAAGAAAATAGGTCTTTGAGAAAAAATGGGAAGAAGGAAATTCGTGCAGAACGTTAAATAAATTCCATAAAGTTTAAAGACCTATCAGTCTGCGAGCCCTAAGCTACATTTTTGCCGGGTTAAGGTTGCCAGCCTATACGTTGCTTTTAGCATTATTGAATCTTCAAAGATTGCCAAATGAATGTTGTAATTTTAACATCACTTGAAAAACAGGCCAAAACATATGTTGATGATGTTGTTCCCAAATTAAAGTTAAGGACATGCCTAAAATACATATTTACCCATAACCGTTAAGGAACGATTGCCGGTTCACTCATAGATCAAACGACCCCGTTCGCCGTAACGTTTATCCAGCAATTCCTTAATGTGAGGGATATATGGCACGCCTGCGCCTAGATCGTCATAGCTGATGTCATTGTTAACAACCGTACCCATCACCCGCATGGACTCTGCCCAGTCCGTAGGCGGTCGCCAGCCCGGGTGAGGGACCAGCTGTGTGCCACTGCCGCCCACAGGGTGTTGCATGCGCCACTTATGGATGCGAGCGCTCAAATCCGCAACCACATCCCCATGTTCCAGGGACAGATCTTTCTCTTCATAGGGGTCTTCTTTAATACGGTAGAGATAATGCTTAACCGTAGTTTTTTCTAACAGCTGGTCAACAACCTGCACCAGCTTCCATTCACCGCTGAATACGCAGTTGAAGTACAGACCCTGCATGGCATTTTCCACGGTAAAGAATACATCTTCTTCGCGCGTTATCAAATTGCCACTCTCAATGGCCGGCCAGAGGTTTTTTCCGTCCAGAGCTTTTTTGTTTTTGGCAGGGATTCCCGCGGCTGCAGCCAATGTTGGGAATACGTCCGTCACGGTCATCATCTGATCATTCACTTGACCGGCTTTGAGCCGCTCCGGCCACCGTATCACAGACAACACGCGGATACCGCCTTCAAAGGTCTGCATTTTCCAGCCTTTTAACGGCGCATTACTTGAACCATTGGCAATGCTGCCGCCATTGTCGCTAAAGAACATCACTATGGTGTTATCGACAATGCCCTCCTCTTCCAAGGTGTCCAGCAGCCGGCCTATGGCCTGATCCATCGCGTCTATCATGGCCGCGTTGATTCTCCTGTCCATAGGCCGCTGCATTGGGGTTTTCTCAGGAATCCAGCTGTATTTGTCGATCAACTCCTGCGGTGCCTGCATGGGGTTATGGGGCGCTAAAAACGGTACATACAAAAAAAACGGCTTGGACTTGTCGCGGTTTTTCACCCATGCACACGCCTCGTCACCGGCCAGAAAAGTGGAATACTTACCCTTGGCAGGCACTGATCGACCGTTGCGCTGTAAGTCGTAGCCACCTTGCTGGGTGTGTTGAAAATAATCTACCGCGGTGTTCAAATTCCCAAAGTAGTAATCAAAGCCTCGGGCATTTGGATGATGCCGGGGTATGGTATGACCCAGATGCCATTTGCCGATTATCGCCGTCTGGTAACCCGCCGCTTTGAAGCTTTGGGGCATGAAATGCTCTTCCAGGGCCACACCATGATTGTGCCAGGGCATAAGCGCGTGGTAAGCAATACCGAGTTTCATGGGATCACGCCCGGTCATTAGAGCAGCACGGGTCGGCGAACAAATGGGCGTGCTGTAGAAACGGTTCAGCCGTACGCCTTCTTCAGCCAAACGATCCAGTGAAGGTGTTTCAATTTTGCTGCCGTGATACCCGACATCAGCCCAGCCCATATCATCGGCAAGCAGGATGATCACATTGGGTTTCTCCAGCTTAGCAGCCTGAGCAAACCCTGGCAGAGACAACACAATCAGAATCATCATGAACAATCTGTTTTTGTTCATATTCATTGTCCTCCTGTTTTGAGTGCATTGACGTAGCGAACCGTAACAACTTGGTTCCTCAGCAAAAAATATAGCCGCTGTATTATGTGTCAAGGAGAGAATTCGTTAAACAGGACAGCCCTAGGAGGCTGTCCGAGAATAGCTTCTCTTCTGCAAGAGTGTGTCCATCATATGGTATTCCTGCCATTTTAGCAATGATCTAGAGTTCTTTGGAAATTTAGAGATCCTGTTTGGCGGGAACCTGGCAACCCGGGTAGTTATGAGATCTATATCCGCTGTTTGCAGTCTGTTCAATGTTCGTTATCAGCCCAATCTGGATATAGCGAAAGCAGTGAATACGTAACCATCAGCTATTTTGTATTTTCCCTGAAAAGTTCTGCCTTCCAGATCGGAAACAGGGGAGGGTATTAGAAGGTGGCAGGACAGGCGCTGGTTTTCCGGTTCTATAAGAAATTCGGCCTCCAGATAGTCTAAATATTGTTCAGTGATTTGAAAATAAGCCTTGTAGAAACTTTCTTTAGCACTAAAAATGACCTTCTCCCAGTGAACACTACCGCGGTTGGGCAAGTCATTGATCATCATTTGTTCGTTTGGGACAAGAATCATCTTTTCGATGTTGGGTTCAAGAGCAGAATGTTCTTCAACATCAATGCCGATGGCTTCAATTTCGCCTTTTTTCACGGCGGCTGCCGCACAGAGTTCCCCGGAATGAGTGATGGTTGCTGTATAGCCCTGGGGAATTTGGGGAGATCTCATTTTGTTTTGGAGGATCGGGCCATTCGAAACACCGAGCTTGGCCAGCACGTTTCGTAAACAGGTCCTGCCTGCGGTAAATTCCTTTCGTCTTTTTTCTACCGCACGTGCAATCAGCACTTCTTCATCAGGGAAAAGGAGACCTTGTGCGTCCTCAATTTTAGATTCTTCAACAATGATATTTGGGGGAAGTAGATTCTGGAAAACGGCTCGATGATGATTCATGGAGTTTTATTACCCCAATTGAGCGAAAACGCGTCAGAGTATAAAAGGTGTGCGTGATGCGGTTAAAATTTGAGTCTTTCTTGATTTGGCACAAATTTGAGCGTTTTTCAAAGGTCTCGTGACAATGGTTTCTTTATACAGGGTATCTAATTGATCCTGTCCGGCGACAAGGTTCTCCCACAGCACCGACATTAGGGCTCGCGCAAAAATATGAATTTATTTTTGCGTGAACCCTTTCGCGGATACCGTTACTTACCCATCTTAATCAAATACTGCATGGTAAAGTTTTGTCGTTTAAAGGCTGCAGGGAGATTAAACATGACTTGAAAAGTGGAATGCGTATCAATAAAATCATACTGGGTTACAATCCCGCCGTACAGCAGACCCTGTCCCATTTCCTCCATAAAAAGATATCCTGTGTAATTCTGTGTCCGATACAGGCGTCCTTTCTGGTCATAATAGGCTGCAACCAGGCATGTATT
>JAFDJF010000443.1 GCA_019307645.1 Deltaproteobacteria bacterium | reverse complement strand
CGATAAAACTTCACATTTTTCCATGGCCCTTAGGGTTCGCGCAACAGGACATCAAGCAAGTAACATGCGGGGCACCAACCTTGTCAGATCATCTATGGTCCAGGGGCCGTCTTTCCTGTGATCCTTATAAAGTCCTTTAATCTCTACCGGGTCTGAGTACAGGGCTACACGCCCGCCGCCGCAGGCAATGACCTTTCCCGTTATGCCGGCGGCCTCATCCGTTGCCAGATACGCGATAACCGGGGCAAGAAATTCAGGGCCCGGCATGTCCATAAACTCATCAAACATTTCCTGGGTGATAACCCCTGACTCGAGCATCTTCTTCATGTTCGCGATCACGTCATCATTCATGTTCATTCGGGTCGCTGCAGTGGGTGTGATGGCATTGACCGTTACATTTTTTTTTCGCATTTCCCCGGCCACCTCACGTGTCAGACTGTAAAGGTCCCTTTGAGGTGGACATTGATGACCGCGTCCCATTCCTCCTCTGACATCTTGTGAACCATGCGGTCGCGCAAGATGCCTGCCACGTTGACCAGTATGTCTATCCGACCAAAATTGTCTATACAGCTCTGTATCATACGCCCGGCAGCAGTAAAGTCTGCCACCGAATCGGCGTTGGGAACAGCTTCTCCTCCATTCTTCTTTATCTCTGACACCACCTCTTCTGCAGGCGATACGTCAGTGCCTTCCCCTGACCTTCCGGTGCCAAGATCGTTCACCACCACCCTTGCACCTTCTTTGGCCAGCTCCAAGGCGATGGCTCTGCCTATCCCTCTACCGGCCCCGGTAACCACCGCCGCCTTTCCTTCCAGTTTATTGCCCATATCTCACCTCCAATATCAAAAACCTTTAACGGTTCTGTTTTCCACGCTTCTTTGTGCTCAGGGAAGACCGACAACGGTCACACAACTGACCACCGCCCCCAACACGTGAGTCAGGCCAATTTTTGGATTTTTTATCTGTCGAGGACCGGCCTTTCCCTGAAACTGCTTCCATATCTCGTAATGCATCCGGATGCCACTGGCGCCCACTGGATGCCCAAAACACTTCAATCCGCCGTCCATGTTGACGGGCAGCTTTCCTTCAAGCGTGGTGGTCCCATCCAATGCGAACCGCCACCCGTCCCCCTTTTCGCAGAATCCCAGGTCCTCGTAGTTGCTGATCTCCGTCCACGTAAAACAGTCGTGCACCTCTGCACAGTCGATCTCATCAAAGGGTTTTTTTATTCCCGCCTGCTCGTAAGCCTGTTTGGCAGCGGCCACGGTCGCGGGAAAGCCCAGGTAATCAAAATGTGGGGAGTTGTTTTTCGGGCTGTTGGCAAGACCCAGGCCCTTAATCAGCATATAATCGTCTCTGAAGTTCCTGGCCATATCGGCCCTGCACAGAATAGCTGCGGCCGCGCCATCCGCTACGGTGCAGCAGTCAAACAGACCGAACGGCTTGGCAATCATGGGCGCTTTTAAAACCTGCTCCAATGTGAGCTCTCTGTGAAAATGGGCCTTGGGGTTCAGGTTGCCGTTGTGATGGTTCTTTACGGCAATGTGCGCCAGGGGTGTCCGGTCGATGCCGTACTTGTGCATGTACCTGTTGGCGCTCAAAGCAAAGATACCCGGTCCGGTGGTACTCTGGTTGAGTACGGGATGGGCCGACCCGGGATTTTCAGGCAGTCCCCGCAGGCCCCAGTCTTTGAGTTTTTCAAAACCGATCGCCAACACCATGTCATACATGCCGGAAGCAATGCCGAAACATGCGTTTCTGATGGCGTCGCTGCCACTGGCACAGAAGTTTTCCACCCGGGTAACCGGTTTCTCGTGAAGCTTTAGCGCAACAGCCACAGGCATACCTGCATCTCCCCACTGCTGGGTAGCCAGCCAGGCCGCCTGGATGTCCTTTGCCTCAATGCCGGCGTCTTCAAAGGCCTCATAGGCGGCGTCAATGATCATGTCATCGGGACCCATGTCCCAGTTCTCACCAAACTTGGTACAGCCCATGCCGATGATCGCCACCTTATCTTTTATGCTCATCTTATCTCCTCCCTGTAAAAGCTACTCGTCCCGGTTTCACCAGCGGTTATCTAGTGTCCACCCAGAAATGAGATATTTCCGGACGGAGCAATTAGCCTTTAGCTATTAGGCATTAGCTTAACTTATTGTTATTTCAAGTTGTTTTCAACAGCTAAATCCTAAAAACTAACAACTCTCATTCATAAATTTTATTTATGGATGGGCACTACCTCAGGGGCCTGGCTTTCCAGAAGTAATTGTTATAGCCTCCGCCTTCATGCATCTTCCTGAGCGTCAGTTCCAGGGGCATATCGAAATGCAACTGCCCGGCCTCGCATTCGGTCATCAGGGTCCTGAGCCTCCCCCCCCCTTCCAGATCAATGACCGGAATGCCCACAAAGCCCTCAACGGCCGCGCCGCTCAGGTAATCTTCGGTATAGGTAAAGAGGGTCCCCTTCTTGGAGAAGGTCACCAAATCATACTCATCCTTTGACCCGCACTGGTAACACACCCGCTGGGGCGGAAAGTCAATCAAGTCACAGCTTTTGCACTTGGATCCGCGACGGGGTAAAAGTGAGGAGGCTTCCCGCCACAACACGGTGGGTGAAGAAAACGGGGCCTGACGCCTGGAGCCCTCCACTTCCACCAGACCCCGCCAGCGAAGAAACCGCTCGTAGCTTGAAAGGGCCTTCTTTGGATCAAGGTGCCCCTTGATGCCCTTGCGGTCCCTGATCTTTTCTATCTGATCCGTTACCTGCAGCACAAAGGCATCTGCGCCGTTTCCGTAATTGGCAAAAAGAATTCGGTCGCCCGGTTTGGCTTCTTCCAGGGCCGCGACCAGTACCATCAGGCTGTGGGCCGCTCCCGTACTGCCCACACTCATACACAGGGAATCCTGGGCCTGGGTCCCGGGATCAAAGCCAAGACTTTTTACCAGTCCCTGATGGCTTCTGGCGTCAGGGCCGGGAAGAACGATTTTGGAAAAGTCCTTTGGCCCCAGTTTGCATTGCTGCAACAACCCTTTGACCGCCTCATGCATGGCGCTCATATACCCGTAGGTCACGGCCCACCGGTCTTCGGCGCCGGACACAAAAAGATCGTCATCTTTTCTCCAGACATCGTTGATTTCAGCGTTGACGCTGTATGATGCGTCTATGGTAACAGCGACATCCTTCTCTCCCAGAAGAACTGCCGCAGCCCCATCACCAAAGCATTGCTCCCGCATGGACATGGGAACGCCCATCCTGCAGTCTGAGGCAGCGATCATGATCTTTTCGGCTGCTCCGGCCTTGATGGCATCCAGGGCGGAGTTCATGGCAGAGGTGCCACATCGAAGAGAATCAGCAAAGTCCACAGTTCGCGCTGTTTTGGGAAATTCCAGCGTTGAGGCAATAAAGCTTGCCATCTGTTTTTCTTTATAAGGCAGCGTGGTTGAGGCCAGAAACAGACCGTCGATACTGCCGGCCTGTATGTCACCCAGGCAGTCAGAGACTGCTGCCACTGCCATGGTGACACTGTCTTCGTCATAAAAGGCAACTGCTCTTTCGCCAGCCGTGAATTTCATGCCCCAGGCCTGAGCAAAGGTGTCGCCGCTTAGCCTGTATAACGGTATATAGGCACCGTAAGATGTTATGCCTGCCATTGTTTTCTCCTTTCTAAAGTATTTCGTCGGTTATTAGGGCCTGTGAGGCTGTCCGCGAATAGCAATTTTTTCCAAAATCGAGGAACGCCCGAAAAAATTACCACGCCGGTTAAATACGCTGCGCTGTCACTATCGTGACTTTAACAGGGCAGGCAGGCGACGAGTTGAGAAAAACAGACAACTGTTTAGGTCTTTACCAATAATGCTTGTCGAACCGTGGGG
>JAFDJF010000442.1 GCA_019307645.1 Deltaproteobacteria bacterium | reverse complement strand
GTTGTGATTTAGAAAAACACTGCTTTTCCCTGACCTCCAGCTGAGCAGTTCTGAGTGCCTCTTCTTCCAATACTCCAGTGCTCCATCACTCCAATACTCCGTGTAAAGAAAACGATACGGCAGAGCCATCTGTCTCTGACCTGGCCCTGAGGACCAGGTTTTAAAGCCGAATAAAGGAGTTATCCCGTAGATCTGATTTATGTGGATTCACCATCCCATTGAGATTGCATTTAATGGGACAAACCCTTTTTCATGAAAAATAGACTTCCATAGACTGCAAAGGAGCGCGCATGTCGAACAATTTTGAAGAAAGAAGGGCTGAATCAAGGACTGTTATCGACGAATATTACAGCTTGGATTTTTCCATTGGAGACGCCACTTTTGTTTATCAATTCAAGATCTGGGATTTGTCATCAAAAGGCATGTGCTTGCTGATAAAGGGAGATTCTGAAGTCCTGAAACATCTGAAGGCTGGAAAAACGGTGGAGATGCGATACTACAAGGCGGATTCATCTCATCAGGGCGATTATATAAAAACAAAAGTCATGCATATCACAAAAAATGATACCGGCCGGTTCAAGGGACATTACCTGGTTGGCATATCACTTCTGGAAAATCCGAACTCTCTCAAGTGAATCCCTCATAAAACCGTTCCCGGTTGGCAATATTTTCAAAGAAAATCAACGCCCCACTATTTTAATCAATGAAGGCTCGTAGCCTTTCGCATTTTCATATCCAAGCAAATTCAGAAGGGTGCCGGCAACGTTTGAAAGGCTCGGGTTTTCGACATCAGCCATTTCATACTCCCCGTTGTATCCAGGGTCGTAAATGATAAACGGTACAGGGTTTAGTGAATGGGCGGTTCTGACCGTCTTTTCGTTATTTTTGTTTATGGTGAACATGTTATCTGAATTCCCGTGGTCAGCGCTCACCACGGCAATCCCTTCAAGCTCCCTGACCACATCCAGGAGTTCCCCAACACACTGATCGACTGTTTCCACGGCTGTGATCGCTGCATCCATGATGCCGGTATGCCCTACCATATCACCGTTCGCAAAATTAAGACGGCCAAATCGGTATGCGCCGCTCTTAAGCATCTCGATAGTCTTGTCTTTGATTTCCAGGGCTTTCATTTTAGGGGCCTTGTCAAATTCAATCTTATCGGACGGAATCTCGACATATGTCTCCAGGGCCTCATCAATGTAGCCAGACCGATTCCCGTTCCAGAAGTAGGTAACATGACCGAACTTCTGAGTTTCGGATATGGCAAAAGACATAATTTTTTCTGAGCACAAATATTCACTAATAGTACGCTCAATAGAGGGAGGCTGAACCAAAAAGTTGGGCGGAATGTTTTCGTCTCCATCATACTGCATCATGCCGGCATAGAGGATATCAGGCAAAGGTCCGCGATCAAACTCCCGGAAGTCTTCCTCAGTAAATGCGCGTGAGATCTCAATTGCGCGATCTCCCCTGAAGTTAAAACATACGGCCGCGTCTCCGTCTGAAATTGATCCGACTGGAAGGCCGTCAGGATCAACAATCACAAAAGCACCCATATATTGATCTGTTATTTCGGGATCCTCATCATAAAACGTCCTCACTGCTTCCTCCGCTGATCGAAACGGTCTGGCCTTACCTAGCACATGTGCTTCCCACCCGCGTTGCACAATGCCCCAGTCCGCATTGTAGCGATCCATGGTCACCTTCATGCGGCCGCCACCAGAAGCAATACAATATTTCAGCCCTTTTTTCTCCGAAATTTCCATTAGCTTGTTCTCAGTAGGAATAATATAATCAAGCGCCGATCTTTCTCCTACGTCTCTTCCGTCAAGCAATGCGTGGATACAGACACGCTCAAGGTCCAGTTCCACACATTTGTCTATCATCTTGTATAGTTGGTCGATATGAGAGTGGACATTTCCATCTGAAAGAAGCCCAATAAAATGCAGGGTTCCTCCATCCTTAACTCGCCGGACAATGCTGGACCACAGTTGTGTTTCAAAGATCCGGTTTGTCTCAATGGCCCGGTTGACCAGTATGGCCCCCTGGTCAAATACACGGCCGGCCCCCAGGGCATTATGCCCAACTTCACTGTTTCCCATGTCCTTATCCGTTGGTAGTCCCACAGCGGTGCCGTGGGCTTTGAGCTCACAGTAGAACTTTGACTGGAAGAGGCGGTCCAGAACGGGTGTTCCAGCTAGATATACTGCATTGCTTTGATCCTCGCCGGCAACACCAATGCCATCCATAATAATAAAAAGCAAAGGCCCCTTTCTTCCTGAAAATAATTCGAGTTTTTCAAGCCTTAGTGTCATGTACGTTGCTCCTTTGAAAAAAAGCTGATTTTGATTGAAGTGTTGTTCTTGATGATATTTTTTCGCGCGCTCTTAGGATAGCATGGGAAATTGTTGGGGGAAAGACAAAAATGTTGGCAATCTTTTCTGCGATGGCTTATATATAAGCCCCGATGGGTGCCAAAGCTATTTCGTTCGGGAATTGTTTAAGATAACAGGGGACACATCAAAACCGGAGGAGTTTCATAATGCCACAAAATATCGTTATTATCGGTGCCGTGGCCCTCGGGCCAAAGGCGGCCTGTCGTTTTAAAAGACTTGAACCCGATTCCAGAGTGATCATGGTGGATCAGGGGGCCATCATCTCTTACGGCGGATGCGGGATCCCTTACTTTATATCTGGAGACGTAAGCGACCCGGACCAGCTCCAGTCAACCAGTTTTCATATGCTTCGAGATGAAAAATTCTTTCGCGAGGCAAAAGACGTTGATGTGATAACAAATACCCGGGCTGTCTCCATTGATCGGGAGGAAAAAACCGTCCTGCTTCAAAATATCATTAATGGAAAGGAGCGGGAACTCCCATATGATAAACTAGTTCTGGCAACCGGGAGCACGGCTGGTCGTCTTTCTATTCCCGGTTCTGATATTACGGGCGTTTTTACGGTCTCTAACATGGATGAGGCCATTGCCATTAAAAAGGATATTTCTGATGGAAAGGTCGGAAAGGCCGTCATCATAGGTGCCGGGGCCATCGGTCTTGAGATGGCCGAGGCACTGGCTGATCTTTGGGGGATCGAAACCGCTGTTGTTGAGATTGCTGATCAACTACTACCCGGAATAATTAGTTCCGATATGGCCCGAATGGTCCAGCAGCACTTGGAAGAAAACGAGGTCTCATTTTTTCCTAGAGAAAAAGTAGAGAGGCTCGAAGGAAATGCGCGTGTAAAAAGGGTCATCACGGATAAAAGAGCGTTGGATGCGGACTTAGTGATCATGGCAGTGGGTGTCGCACCCAACTCTGATCTTGCCAGGGAGGCAGACCTGGAGGTTTCGTCTAACGGAGGCATTGTTGTAAACAAGAAACTTCAGACCTCTGATCCCAGCATCTATGCGGGGGGCGATTGTGTTCAAATA
>JAFDJF010000441.1 GCA_019307645.1 Deltaproteobacteria bacterium | reverse complement strand
AATATATCTGTTCATTTCATCAGGTGAAACAATCAAACAGGGTCTGGTTTTCTTAATTTCAGATCCAACAGTAGGATCAAGATTTATCAAATATACATCGAATCGATTGACTACCATTGCCATTCTTCTTCATCCCAAGAATGCGGGATATTTTTGGTTCCGTGTATCAGCACATCATCATTTTTTTCGGCCATTGTTTTGAAAGCAAGATCCCAACCAACTCTTGGGTTTGAAATAGGGCGGATAATGATTTGGTTTTTTTCTACTTCAAGCTCAACGTCCTCCATAATTCCTGTCTGCTCAAGTATAGGTTTCGGAATACGGATGCCTTGGGAATTGCCAATTTTTACAACACGTGCTCTCATAGCTTACCTCCTTGACTTGATAGGTATCTACATTGTAATTACATCCGTATGGAATGTCAAGGATTATTTATGTTCGTTTTTTCACCTTTTCAGCTCATTTCCTGATGAGATAACCCGTCCAGCAGCAGTTACAAATCATTTATGGGCTTCCTGATCAGTAGCAAGGAATTTTGTATACCTCCCCTCAAGGTCCTTGGCAGCCACCCACGCATACTCCTCGGCAAATTCCTGCCAAATCAGGGTCAAGGCATCTTGGAGATTTGTCTTGAGTTCCGGCCCAATGTCAGGCGCATATGCCATAAAATCTCTGGTAAAAGTCTCTGCAATTCCGAGCATTTTGTAGGGAGGTTCTTCCTCCCCGGCCCTGAGATAACCGAAAAAAACTTTTACCTGGTCTGCGCTAATACCCGAATAACCCGGCTCCAGATTCAATAGATGCCGAGCCCAAAGGTTAAACAGCACTTGACGAAACGTCAGTTGGTTTTCCTCAATCATTTCCTTGTCCAGGGGATAAACTTCTGTCAACTGCTCCAGCATCCTGTCCAGGGCCTTCAGGTGACGAACCAATATTCTGCAGTCATCCAGTTCGGAGATATACTCAAACGCCTTGTACTCATCATCCTCCTCAAAACCGGTATAGAGCCGGGGTTTGTCCTCCAGAATCCCTGCCAGAGTCTCGCCCCACTCATCTCCCCAGAAACTGAAATCCAGTCCCAACCCGTGAAACCAGCTGTCTTTCAGCCAGCGTTGTGTCTCCCATTTCAGCGCCAGCACCCGCCCGAAACCCACCCGAAAGACCGCTTCGAGATGATTATTTTTAAGGATTTTCTCTGCCCACGAAGTATCGGCGCCACATACGCTTTCAAGAGCCAGATTTAAATGCCCTGCCGCCTTTCGGCACGCCCGGATCAAGACATCAAGCTCATTGGCCAAGACACCGTCAGCGGACATAATCTGATTGCAGAGTCCGGCAAATTCAAGACGGATCCTGTCCAGGAGAAGGTTGTCGCTTATGCCTGAAAACGCCTTTGTCAGGATGTTACGGCCACGGGCGTGATAGAGCGGTGAAATGGGGATTAATTCATGTATATCTTGATCAAAGAGGATGTTTGCGGGCTCGGCCTGTTCTTCCACATTCAGTGCTTCTGGATCCAACGAAGCATAGGCTGCCAGGGCCTCTTCGGGGGGAAGAAAGCCGTGCTCAGCCAGACGAACATTTCTCAACCGGTACATATCTTCCTCAAGTTCTACAGGGATGACGCCTGCCAGCGTTGAAAGGAAGGCCTGATACCGTTCAAGGTCGTCTGCGGCGATTGTACGCAGGATATCTTTGATCGTCTCGCCGTGCGCCTCATCCAGGATTTTCACATAAAATACGTCATCAAATGTAAAGAAACTCTCATCAAATTCCTGGTCTTCATCCTCGCTTCTTATCTCAACCTGGATGCCTTTAAAAAAATAGTAATATGCCATTGACTCACCTTTGGATTGAAACCATTTAACAAGGCACAGGGGATCGGCCAGGTGGAGTCGTCCAAGCCATTCGGCGGCCTTATCAAGATCCAGACGATCTTTTTCCCAGAACTCCAGATCAAGAAGATACTGTCTCTGGTCATCAGAGGCCATTTTCAGCAGTGGGGAGCAGTCGTCGTCGCCCACTTTTTTGACCAGCCAAAAGAAGTCTTCCTGAGGTATGTGCCGGACCCACTTTTGAGGGTTGTCCTGCTCAAAAATTTTTTCCAGAATCCGCGTGCCGGAAAGGGTCAAAAGCTCCTGAATTATTCCAGCCTCACCTGCAGGGACAGACGCCAGGTCCGTGTCATTCGAAGTTTTTTCTTCCTCTGATATTTCCAATACCCGTATCTCCAATAAAATCAGTTACAAATCCGTTGATATTATTTGAAAAATTTGGTTGAGTGTCAAGAACAAGAGTAGACTTTTTACTCTATAACATGCTATTACAAACAGCAAAGTTTTTCATTTCGGAGGCGTTATGATCGAGCTTATTGTAAAGGGCGGCTTTTTTATGTACCCTATTGTATTCTGTTCCATTGTAGCACTGGCAGTTTTTCTGGAGCGCCTGTGGGTCCTGAGGCGGAATTATATTGTTCCCGAGGGGTTTATGCGCAAAGTGGAACAACTGCTAAAAAACCAGAAATTATTTGAAGCATTTACGTTATGCCAGGAAGATCCATCGTCTATTTCCAAGATATTTCTCGCGGGTCTAAAAAATACACAAAAAGGCATGTGGCTTGTAAAGGAAGCCATTGAGGAAAGAGGCGGCCGGGAGGCAACAATTCTTGAAAAAAATGTGGGTATACTGTCCACGATTGCCAATTTAACCCCCCTCCTTGGACTCCTGGGAACGGTCTCCGGAATGATCAAGACCTTTAATGCCATATCGCTCCACGGGATTGACAATCCAGCCCCTCTGGCTGGAGGGATTGCCGAAGCCCTGATTACCACGGCCACCGGCCTGTGCGTGGCCATACCTGTCCTGGTATGCCACCGGTTCTTAAAAGATAAGGCCGGTGCACTCATTTTTGAGATGGAAGAAAACTCCATCAGGCTGATAGAGCTTATGGAAAACTACAACAGTAACGACTCGGACAACTGATCCGAAGAGGGCCACCCGGTTACTAAGGGTTCGCGCAAAAATAACTTATGATGACAGCTTATGCGATTTAGAAGAAACAAAGAAGAAGAGCCTATCCTGGGGATCACCCCCCTCATTGATATTGTCTTTCTGCTTCTAATCTTTTTTATGCTGACCTCTCATTTTCATGTGGCCTCAGGGGTTCCTATCAGGCTCCCCAAGGTGACCCAAAGTGCATATGAAAGCAAATTACAGGAAATCATTTGTGCGATTGACAGGGAGGGCCATATTTACCTGAAAGGTGAAAAAACCGACCTCAAAGCGTTAGGCCCGAAGCTGCAGGCTCTCGTGGAAAATGTTGAACTGATTCAGCTTGTGCTGCAGGCCGACAAAGAGGTAAAACATGGCCGTGTAGTTCAGATAATGGATTTGGCAAAAAGTGCAGGCGTTTCATCCATTATCATTGCAGCCCA
>JAFDJF010000440.1 GCA_019307645.1 Deltaproteobacteria bacterium | reverse complement strand
AGTTGTAGATTTTCAATCACTCACTGAAAACGTAGGACGGTTTGATCTCAGGGATAAGACTGTTTTGTTTCCTGAGATGTCAAGAATTGGGTCTCATGTCCTTGCAGCCACATTCAGGGGGTTTGGTATCAATGCGAAGGTCATGGATACTTGCAAAGGCCTTGATCTTGGAATGGAATACACTTCCGGCAAAGAGTGTTATCCATGCCAGATCACAATGGGAGATATCCTGTATTTTCTGGGAAAGGAACAGGAGAATCAGGGAGACACATTCAATCCGGAGGATTATGTCTACTTTATGCCTGAGGCGGAAGGGCCCTGCCGTTTCGGGATGTACAACAAATACCAGCGAATTGTCCTGGATTCTTTTCCGCAACTCAGCAAGGTACGAATAGAGTCCATTACAACGAGCGACGGGTACTCGCTTGACGGCATGATCGAAAAGGACCGGGTACGGGATCTCAGGAAAAGCGCGTATTTCTGTGTTGTCGTGACAGATATTCTTGACCGGTTGCACTGGAGAATCAGGCCCTATGAAAAAGAACCGGGGATGGCGGATGACTTTATCTCAAAATCCATGCATGTCATGGAAAATACTTTTGAAACATATGCCTCGGACAAGGACTTTGAGAAAATCCTTGATAAACTTGAAGAGATAGTAGAAGAAGGGATCACCATTATTGATCCCGATATTCCGCCAAAACCTCTCATCGGTGTTGTCGGCGAGATATACCTGAGGACCCATGTGCATGCAAATCAGGACTTGATAAGGGTATTGGAAAGACATGGGGCTGAAGTTGTGAATGCCTCTATTGCCGAATGGATAAATTTTACGACGTATGAGGGGCTGAGGGCTGCCAGAAAAAGAATGCGCCTGAACTTGAAACAGTTCCGCCTTGGCGCCATAAGAGAGAACCTGGAAGATATTATCAGTTTTGGAGGGGAACTGCTCTACCAGCAATTCAGGCAAAAGCAGGGGTACAAGCGGGTGAGATCGTTCATTGACCTGGCTGAAGACCATCGTGTTGCACATCTGGAAAGCATTCTTGAGGAAGATGATTTGTATAGTTTTGATGCCGGAACAGAGGCATGCCTGAGCATCTCGGGAATTGTAGCCTATGCCCGGGACGGTTATAACGGTGTGGTGAATGTCTATCCGTTTACGTGTATGCCCAGCACGACTACCACAGCTATTGTAAAACCCCTCATGAACAATCTCAGGATTCCATATCTGGATACGCCCTATGATTCTAGCATCCAGCCCGGAAGGGAAACGGCCATACGAACCTTCATGTTCCAGGCGAATCAACATTTCAAGCGGCACGGGCGGAAGGCCCATTGATTCATTGCAGTTTGTTCACCCCAACACTGCAAATATAGTAGGGTCAATGTCATTAACTTAACGATTTATAATAAACGGCGGCATTAGACCTTATTTCTATGCGCGGGAAATTGAACCGCAGAATATCGAATAACGAGTGACGAATGACGAAGTATGGAATCGCTTCGCTCTATTTTTTATATAATTGATAAAAATTCCTTCCTTCGTCATTCGGAATTCATGTAATCGTCATTCGATTATTCAGTTTTAACCTGGCACGCAAAATTAATGCCGGGTGTGACTCATTAGGCGTTTCCTTAAGTTAATGCCTTTGACTATAGGGTTCAGATTAGGCCATGCGCTAGGGGATTATCAGTTTTATAGTCAGGAAGAGAGGTTGAACCATATTATGTCAGCAAGAATGCTCATCAATGCTGTTGATGAAGAAGAATACCGGGTGGCTATGATCAAAGACGGGCTGCTTGACGGGTTTTACATTGAGACAACAACAGCAGAAGAAAAAGTCGGAAATATCTACAAAGGGATTGTTAAGCAGATTGAGCCGAGCCTGCAGGCCTGTTTTGTAGATTACGGGGGTGATAAAAACGGTTTTCTGCAGGCCAGTGAAATTCACCCGGAATACCATCTGGCCGGTAGTGATCCGGCAAAGGATAATTCTTCACTTCCCATTGAAAAGGTGCTGAAAAAAGGGCAGGAACTCCTGGTACAGGTAAGAAAGGAGATGCCCGGGAGCAAGGGCGCCCAGTTGACGACATATCTTTCCTTTGCCAGCAGATATCTGGTTTTGATGCCCGGTGGGACAGGCGGGATTTCAAAGAAGGTCGAGGACGAGAAGGAAAGGCTCCGGCTCAAGTCCATTATGAACAAGTTTAAGGTTCCGGAGGGTGTGGGATATATCGTCAGAACAGCGGCCGAAAAAACGAGCAGAAAAGACCTGTCCAGAGATCTCAACCGGCTTTTGAGGATGTGGAAGAATATCAAGCAGAACGTGAAAAAGGCCTCCCCTCTTACCCTGGTCCACAAGGAGCAGGATGTTTGTCTTCGGACCCTGCGTGATTATTTTACAAGTGAAGTCACCGAGGTGCTTGTTGATGACCTGGAGACTTTTACAAAAGTCAAAGACTATATGAAGATCATCTCCCCCAGGCACCAGAGGCGGATCAAGCCTTACAAAGGGAAAAAGCCAATTTTTGCCCATTACGAGATCGAGAAACAGATTGAAACCATATACGGCAGCAAGGTGCCTCTCAAGTCAGGCGGTTCGATTGTCATAGAGTCCACCGAGGCCCTGATTTCCATTGACGTGAATTCCGGACGTGGAAGGAGCGCGAAAAATGTTGAAACCACGGCCTTTAATACCAATCTTGAGGCTGCGGAAGAGGTCGCACGCCAGCTTCGCCTGAGGGATATGGGCGGACTTGTGGTCATTGATTTCATTGATATGAGAGACAAAGAACATATCAGAGAAATAGAGAAACTGCTGCGTGAGGAGACAAAAAAGGACCGGGCAAAGATAGACATGGCTCACATATCAAAGTATGGTCTTCTCGAACTTTCACGCCAGAGATTGCGGCCGTCCATAGAATCCAGAAGCTACGAGATATGCCATTACTGCCAGGGACGGGGTATTGTCCTGGCCGTGGGGTCTGCCTCAGTCTCGTTTTTACGTCAGATCAGCATGGGCGTTTCAAAAAAGGGCGTGACACAGGTAAAAGGGATTCTGCCGGTGGATGTGGCAACATACCTTCAGAACAGGAAACGGCGGGAGCTCGCATTGCTCGAGTCTCGATACGGTATAGATATTATCCTGCGGGGAGACCCTTCGCTACCTCCCGGAAGCGGTAAGCTGGAATTTGTGAGGGAAGATAGTAATGGGAAAAGCTGAGGCAGATCACTGACAACGGACGACTGACATCCCCGATTATGTTCAACAACATTGTCTACTTCATCGTAGTTCTCCTCATATTCTCAATCAACCATCCTGACGAGGTCCCAAAAGACACCTTTCCCTTTTTCCTCACCATGCTTTTCCTGACGTGGTTGATTTTTGCAGCATACTGTTACTGGGGATTTCGGGACATCCAAAAGCGGTTTAAA
>JAFDJF010000439.1 GCA_019307645.1 Deltaproteobacteria bacterium | reverse complement strand
ATGTCTATTCTTGCATGTTTTTTCCGACAAAGAGTCAGAACATGCGGACCCATATCAAATGCATTCTCAACATGCAATGCCTCTGGTTCCAGGCCTGTCCTCTGCAGAAGACAGTTATAGAGAACTGTCAGGCCCAGGCAATTTCCAATCGCTTTGCTGTCTTTGCTTATCTGGGCATCGATCACGTCCGTGAGCTTGTAGCTTTCATGTGATGCATAACGTGATGGTTTAACTTCCCACAGCCAGTCGAAAATCTGTTTGGCTCTGGTCAAAGGGTCCTGTGAAATTGCATCCCGTGAGGTGAATTGTTCGTAAAGATAATGGAGCTTCTCTTGATAAACTCTGATTTGATCATCATCTTTGATCCCTGATGCGATTAAGGCCTCTTTTTCTAAATCTAATTTCATATTTCCAATTTTAGCGTCCTGATGGAGGATGTCAAGGATCGTGGTATTGCCATGATCCATGCGGGTATTGTCAGGAGGCTTGACTCATTACCTAATTCAAATTATCATCACATTTAGACAGTCAACGTTAAGCCTAAATAAAAGATGAACGTCCAACATCGAACATCGAACGTCCAACGTCGAACTGTGGTACGCCTTTGGCGTGTCATTTTTATAAAAATCAACGGAGCAAAGCGACTTCATCCTTCGACGTTCGATGTTGGACGTTCGATGTTCGATGTTCATTTCTTGTTTTGTTTCTCTTATTAATCGGCGGGTTAATAATAAGGAGGGTTTGTCATGCAGGTACTGGTTCTTTACTTCTCAAAAGGCGGCAACACAAAAAAACTGGCTGAGGCGATTGGAAAAGGCGTGGAAGAAGTGGACGGTGTGAGCGCGGTCCTGAAAAACACAGATGAAGTTTCAGATAAGGATTTCCTGGCCTCTGACGGTATTATTGCCGGATCTCCGGTCTATTTCGGTGTTATGGCCGCAGAGCTGAAAAAGGTCTTTGATCGGTTCGTGGGCCTGCGAAAAAAGATGGAAGGCAAGGTCGGCGCTGCCTTTACGACGTCCGGCGATCCTACGGGCGGCAAGGAGACAACCATGATGTCCATCATCCAGGTCCTGTTGATCTATGGCATGGTTGTTGTGGGGGACCCCATGTCCGCCACAGGACACTATGGCGTTGCCTGCGTGGGAACCCCTGACAGCAAGGCTGAAGAGAACGGCGCGAAACTCGGCAAAAGGGTTGCGGAGACAGTGACTAAGCTTTTCGCGAACCCTTAACAATGAGGCGGAAAAACATTGGACCAAGATAATCTGAGAGAACTCCTGATTCAACTGAGCAAAGGGGAAACAACCGTTGAAGAATCTCTTGAAAAGCTGAAAACCCTGCCTTTCGAGGATCTCGGCTTTGCCTGCATTGACCATCACCGGAGCCTGAGAAGAGGGCTTTCCGAGGTGATATTTGGTGAAGGCAAAGAGGTGTCGGACATTCTTGCCATCATAGAACGGATGATCGACCAGGAAGAGCGTGTTCTGGTAACGCGCCTTACGCGGGAAAAGGCCGAAGTAATCCGGAACCGTTTCCCCGAAAGCACCTACCATGAAAGGTCGAGGATGCTGAGCCTGATCAAGCGGCAGGTTCAGATTTCCGGCAAAGGGACAATAATTGTCATGTGCGCCGGCACATCCGACATTCCTGTGGCGGAAGAGGCCGTTGTCACGGCCGAGTTTATGGGAAATGAAGTGGATACCATCTATGATGTAGGTGTGTCCGGCATTCACAGGATTTTGGCGCACCGGGAAAGGATCATGAAGGCCTCTGTCATCGTAGTGGCGGCAGGCATGGAAGGGGCACTCCCGAGTGTTGTGGGCGGTCTGGTTGACAAACCCGTGATTGCAATTCCTACCAGTGTGGGTTACGGGGCGAGTTTCGGCGGGATTGCCGCCCTGCTGGGCATGCTGAATTCGTGTGCAGCGGGTGTGACTGTAGTGAATATCGACAATGGCTTCGGCGCCGGATATGCTGCCAGTGTTATAAACAGGATGTAAGGTGTAAGGTCTAAGGTATAAGGTATAAGGTTTAAAAACCCTGTACCGTACACCGTATACCGTATACCGTGTACCGTATACCTTACACCTGGGTTCTGTATTTTTTTCGGATATCCAGCACCATTTGCCTTAGTTTTGGTATTTCTTTTTTCTGAGATTCGTTCCAGCAGGGAAGCAGTATATTATTATGGAACAGGGGCTCTGAGGCGAGGTCATATTCCGAATGACTTACGGCCTTTTCCCACAGGGGAGTATGGGGGATGGGGGAATACTCTGCAAGATATGGCATTGCACCAACCCCGGCCACATAATCGATCGTCTTTATAACCGAATCCACTGATTGACCCGGAAGACCGATAAGCAGATAGGCCCCGATCTCATTTCGATTAAAACCCGCTTTAAGCAGGTTGTGTACTGCCCGGTCAAAGTCGCCTTCTGCGACTTTGTTGTCCAGGTCCCGGTGGAGTGAAAAATCCGAAGTCTCCAGGCCGAGGCGGATTGTCTTAAAACCTGCCCGGTGTATAAGCCCGGCAATGCCCGGCGTGATCTCATTTACATGGAGCGCGTTGGGGGTATGAAACCTCAGGGTCAGGTCAAGTCCTGCAAGATCCTCCAGGAGCACGGCCAAATGGGCCTCGGAATCCACCAGCAGTGCATCATCATAAAAGGCAAAGTCACGGATACCATAATCCCTGTGCCAGAAGAGGATCTCCTCCAGAACTTCAGCCGGATTTCTCCGGATCAGCTTGGGGTCCAGGAAATGACTTGCGCAGTATCGGCACCGGTAAGGGCAGCCCCTGGAAGTAAGCAGGCAGATGTAGTCGATCCTGCTTAAGAGATCAAAGGCAGGGTAAGGGAGTGAAACCGGAAGAGGTCCGGGTGTGGGGATGCCGCAATCGGCAAGTGCTTTTAATAGAGCCGCCGGATTGTTGTCGGTCACCACATGGTCTGCACCCGCATTCCGGACAGCGTGATCGTGGCAGATCCTGGCATAAATCCCTCCCAGGATAACCGGAACACCAGGGAAGATTTCTTTTACCTGTGCAATTACTTCTTTGACACCTGGATACCAGTAGGTCATGAGGGATGTTACGAGAAAGGCTGCAGGCTTCCTGATCTGTTTTAAGTCTTCTGAAAATGCCTGCTGTGAAATGCCGTAGCAACTGTACTGCCGTGCAACATCCTTTAACAGGAGCGGCCTGGGCACCTTTTTCCTCCAGAACTTGCCGGTTCCGTATAAACGTCTTTTGGGCGGTTTTACGGAAGGATCTTCCCGCATTCTCTTAAGTACGCCCCGATGTAAAGGAGCCCGAGGGGCTTTGACCAGAGATCATAAGCGGCAAAATCGTAGATCCAGGGATTTATCAGGACAAGTGAGTGTGACATTGTATAAAAGTGAGCTAAAGTGAAAGTGGAGATAAGATCTCAATAAATCAAAGTTGAATTCAATTCCATCACGAAAACACGAAAATACGAAGGCACGAAAAAAATCTTTTATTCGGTTTTTAAAACCTGGTCCTCAGGGCCAGGACAGAGACAGGTGGCTCTTGCCGTAACGTGTTCTTTATACGTAGTATTGGAGTGATGGAGCACTGGCCTCTGGCTCGTAGACCCTACGGCTCGGAGAGAGTATTGTCGAAGATCCCGTCTCCGACGGGGGAAGAAGAGGCA
>JAFDJF010000438.1 GCA_019307645.1 Deltaproteobacteria bacterium | reverse complement strand
GAATCTTTCCGGATAACGTTTTTTCAAATAATAACGGTTCGTTACCCTTTAAAGAAATCTGTTATACGTCAATCTGATTAATTTTTTCCAAAAGGGCGACAATCCTCTGCTTAACCCCGTCCCTGCTTGTATTCAGGTTGCCAACTTGTGCAGTTAAATCAGCTAGCTCCATCTCTTGAATCTGAACTTGTTCGGCAAGAAGCTCTTTTTCTTTCCTTAAGTCGGTGATCAACGCAATAAGAGAATCTATCTTCTCTTCAAGCAGTTGAAACTGATCCACATCACCTGTTTCATTCATGGCATTTCTGTCCTCACAAAAACACAGATCTAATTGTTGCCATTCATTCAATCATGAAACCTCTTGATCTGAGTTCTTCATAAAAGTTAATAATATTCACTTGTCCTGCAAAGGTCAATAAAAAAGGCAAGCGCCAAAGGCACTTGCCTTTTATTCAATGTTCAAGATGTTTGTTTAACCTGATTTCTGTGCAACCTTTAGACGCATTACCGCCCTTTTTAAGGCGGCCTCCGCCCTTATGAAATCGATATCCTCGGCACTGCGAGCCTTTTCAAGTCTCTTATTTGCCCTTTCCAAAGCCTGCTTGACCCGCTCAATATCAATGTCCTGAGCCGTTTCAGCTGCATCCACAAGGATGGAGACATTGTCATCAGAGACCTCGGCAAAACCACTGGTCACAGCCAGATATTCGGTTTTATCGTCCACAGTATATCGAAGCTCCCCTGGCACAATACCCGAAAGGAACGAAACATGCCCTTCCAGAATGCCAAACTCTCCAAGGGTGCCGGGCGCAACAACCATATCCACATCCTGGCTCACGGTTATCTTTGCAGGTGTAACAACTTCTAAATGTAGTTTTGCCATGAATCAATCACCTCTAATTGCTTTCAGCCAGCTTTGCCGCCTTTTTTCTGGCCTCTTCAATATTGCCTACCATGTAAAAGGCTTGCTCAGGAAGATCATCAACTTTACCATCGATAATTTCCTTGAACCCCTTTACCGTCTCTTTTACTTGAACATATTTTCCCGGCATACCGGTAAAGGTCTCTGCCACATGGAACGGCTGCGACAGAAAGCGCTGCATCCTGCGGGCACGGCCAACAATAAGTTTATCATCGTCAGAGAGCTCGTCCATGCCCAGGATCGCAATAATATCCTGGAGATCCTTGTACTTCTGGAGGATCTGCTGGACCTGCATTGCCACTGCATAATGCTCTTCACCCAAGACATTGACATCAAGGATTCGAGACGTGGAATCCAGCGGGTCAACAGCAGGGTAGATCCCGAGCTCGGCAATGGATCTTGCAAGAACCACAGTACCGTCCAAATGGGCAAAAGTCGTGGCAGGCGCCGGGTCGGTCAAGTCGTCAGCCGGCACATACACGCACTGTACGGATGTAATAGAGCCCTTTGTTGTAGACGTAATTCTTTCCTCGAGCGCACCAAGGTCCGTACCCAGAGTAGGCTGGTATCCAACAGCAGACGGGATACGCCCGAGAAGCGCTGACACCTCTGACCCTGCCTGGGTGAACCGGAAGATATTATCGATAAAAAGCAGCACGTCCTGGCCCTGCTCATCCCTGTAGTACTCTGCAGCAGTTAGCGCCGAGAGTGCTACCCTCGCACGCGCACCGGGCGGCTCTGTCATCTGACCGTAGATCAGGGCTGCCTTTGGAAGAACGCCGGAATCCTTCATCTCATGATAAAGGTCATTTCCTTCACGGGTTCTCTCTCCAACGCCTGCAAAAACGCTGATACCACCGTGCTTCATGGCGATGTTGTGGATCATCTCCATCATAACAACGGTTTTGCCCACACCGGCACCACCGAACATCCCCATTTTTCCACCACGGGGAAACGGAACCAGCAGGTCAATAACCTTAACGCCTGTCTCAAGAACATTAACAGAGACATCCTGATCCTCGAACGCAGGGGCCGGCCTATGAATGGGATAAAACTCCGTCGCATTTACCGGGCCCAACCCGTCAACAGGTCTCCCAACTACGTTCAGCACTCGGCCCAGGCCGGCATCTCCAACAGGCATCATAATCGGCTTTCCGGTATTTTTGACTGCCTGGCCGCGTACGAGACCGTCGGTAATGTCCATGGCAATACATCTGACCACATTGTCACCCAAATGCTGGGCGATCTCCACTACAAGATTGTCCTCTGTATCATCGATTGCCGGGTTTGTAATGAGCAATGCCGTTAGCATTTCAGGAAGATCTCCCTCAAACTCCACGTCAACAACCGGACCGATAACTTGAATTATTTTGCCTTCACTCATGGCTATATAAGACCTCCTTCATATTTAAAACCATTATGCCTTTTTCAAGGCCTCAGCACCACCCACGATATCCATTAGTTCCGTACAGTTCTTTGAAGCGTTGTCCATTGCGGCCATGCGGGCAGCGTGCTCACTGGTCTCATTCTGTAAAAACGCATTCAGAATCTGGACACTAATATGTTTGGGCAGCAACTCGATCAGGAGCTCCCCGGGATCAGGCTCACACAGGTAATCTAAAGCCCCTCCTTCACTCGTTTCCTCAGCAGCTTTTGGTGGTTCAATGGGTAACAACTTAATCAGTGTGGGCTCCTGTTTGGCCATACCTACGAAACGTGAATACAGCATATAAACTTCATCTACCTCATCCGCCAGGTACCGATCGATAAAGCCCTTTGTCAGCTGATTGATAAAAGAAATATCTATGTCTCCGTATACATCAACATGGCTGGCAATCACGTTAAAATCTCTCTTCCTGAAGTAATCTCTGCCTTTCTTTCCCACAGTGGTTAAGCTGCTGTCTATATTATTGGTTTTCTGCTCTTTCACCCATTTGTCAGCCTTTGCAATCAAGTTGGAATTAAAGCTGCCGCAAAGACCCTTGTCCGCTGAAAAATGGAGCAATTCGACCGTGGATACCTGTTCTTTTACAACCAGCAGGGGGTGAATATCTGCTTCTATTCCACTAGCCAGCTTGCCCAGGACCTCGGCAAACTTTGAGGCATAAGGCGCAAAGTTTTCCATCTTCCCCTGAGCGCCACGAAGCTTGGATGCCGCAACCATGTTCATGGCCTTGGTAATCTGTTTTGTCTTTTTTACTGCGCCTATCTGCCGCTTGATATCATTTAAGGTTGTCATTGATTCCTATCTCTTTTCAAAAGGTTATATATTAAGCGGCGGGCTGAAATATTCCCTTAAATTCATCAAGGGCTGCCTTCAGATTCTTATCCGTATCATCGCTGATATCCTCATCATTTTTTATCGCATTCAGGACATCTGAGTGCTTGCTATCCAAAAACTCCAGCATCTGCTTTTCATAGTCTAACATTGAATCTTCCGGCCATTCATCCAGGTACCCGTTTGCGCCTGCAAACAGAATAGCGACCTCTTTTTCGGACGACATGGGCTGATACTGAGGTTGTTTCAAGATTTCAACCAATCTCCGGCCCCTGTTGATCTGGGCCAATGTGGCTGCATCCAGGTCACTCCCAAAGGCAGCGAATGCCTCAAGTTCCCTGAACTGGGCCATCTCCAGACGAAGTGTTCCGGCGACCTTCTTCATGGCCTTGGTCTGGGCGGCTCCACCAACGCGGGAAACCGAAAGGCCGACATTGATGGCCGGACGGATGCCGGAGAAGAAAAGGGCAGGCTCCAGATAGACCTGACCGTCTGTAATTGAAATAACATTAGTAGGGATATATGCAGAAACGTCACCCGCCTGTGTTTCAATGATCGGTAAGGCTGTAAGAGATCCGGCGCCCAGCTCATCGTTCAGCTTCGCTGCACGTTCCAGAAGTCGGGAGTGGTTATAGAAAATATCGCCGGGGAATGCTTCACGTCCGGGCGGACGTCTGAGGAGCAGTGAAACCTGCCTGTATGCGGTCGCCTGCTTTGAAAGGTCATCATAGATAATCAGGGCATGTTTTCCCTGGTCACGATAATATTCACCGATAGCACACCCGGTATAAGGAGAAATAAACTGCTGGGTAGCCGGGTCACTGGCGCAGGCCGCAACAACAGTGGTATATTCCATGGCGCCATGTTGCTCCAGCACATTAACGACCTGGGCTACGGTGGATTTTTTCTGGCCCGTTGCAACATAGATACAGTAGATGTCCGTATCCTTCTGGTTAATGATGGCATCCACACACAGGGCGGTCTTGCCTATCTGCCTGTCACCGATAATGAGTTCCCGCTGGCCTCGACCAATGGGCGTCATGGCATCCACGGCCTTGCTGCCGGTGCACATGGGCTCATGAACGGACTGCCGGGCAATAACACCGGGAGCGACCACCTCAAGACGGGAAAACTCCTTGGCATCAAGGGGGCCTTTTCCGTCAATAGGATTGCCGACAGCATCGATAACACGTCCAAGGAGCGCCTCGCCTACGGGGACCTGGGCGATCTGACCGGTTCTTTTAACCGTATCACCCTCTTTGATGTGCGTGTCATCACCCATAATAGCGACACCCACATTGTCTTCTTCAAGGTTAAGACAAAGACCAGTGATACCACCCGGAAACTCGACCATCTCCATTGCCATGGCCTTCTCTATTCCATAGACACGAGCGATACCGTCACCAACGGATAACACGGTTCCCGTCTCACTCACCTCCACCTTCTTTTCGTAATCCTTAATCTGGTCGCGAATTACTTGACTTATCTCTGATGCTTTGATTTCCATTAGTTATATTCACCCCTTTTTAATGATTCTCTTAACCCTTCCAGTTGGGTCTTAACACTGCCATCCAATACCAGACCACCTGCCTTTACTATAAGCCCGCCCATGATGGACGCATCTTCCGATACTTCTATCTCGACATCTTTGGAAGTAAGCGCCTTCAAGGCCTGCACCAGTCTGTCCACGGCATCCTCTTTCAGAGGTCTTGCCGTAATAACCTCTGCTCGGGTTATGTTTGAGATCTCGTCGGTGAGCTTTGAGTAGTGATCTGTAATATCTTTAATGAGCCCAATCCTGTTTTTATCCAGAAGGAGCCTTAAAAAGTTTTTTACCATATGGGAAAAGGAACTCTTTTCCAAAACTGTTTCAACGATCTTTTTCCGGTCATCAATAGCAAATATCTGGTTGGAAACAACTCGGAAAAATTCATCGTTCGCAGAGCAGAAATCGGCGAACTCCTGAAGGTTCTGCCCATACTCCGCGTATTGCCCCTCTTCCTGTCCCAGGCTAAGTAAAGCCCTGGCGTATCGCCTAGACATCTTCGAATCGATCAATGTAGTTTCTCCACGCTTTTTATAAATTCATCAACCAAGTGATCCTGATCACTTTCTTTCATTTCTTTAGTCAGTATCTCCTGGGCCTTCAATGCCGCATTGTCCAGGACCTCCTGTTTCAACCTGTCCCCTGCAACCTGAATCTCACGTTGAATGGTCAACTCGGCCTGCTCCAGGATCTGTTCAGCCCGTTGCTCGGCTTCAGCGATGATCTTCCCTTTTTCAACCTCGCCCTCTGCCGTATATTGCTCTATGATTTCCTTTTTGCTTGACTCAAATTCCTTTAGTTTTTGCTCCAGCTCCTGATAGCGTTTTTCAGCTAGCTCTTTTTCCCTGTTCAATTCCTCAAAATTGTTCTTAATTTCTTCCCTGCGATTGGCAAAAAAATCTTTGATTGAGGTCTTTTTTACCACAACAAAAAGAATGATAACCAGAAGGGAAAAGTTGATGGTACGGTAAAGAAGGTCCTCCATCTTTTTCCCGCTGTCATGGGCGCCATGTCCTGCACCATGCTCCTCGCCTCCGGAAACAACAGCGCTGTCATGGACGCCACGGTCCCCTGCGGGCGCTCCCTCTC
>JAFDJF010000437.1 GCA_019307645.1 Deltaproteobacteria bacterium | reverse complement strand
AGCAGTTATTGGAGGCGGAAATGCTGCCATTGACAGCGCCCGATCAGCCTGGCGTGAGGGGGCCAAAGAAGTCAATATCCTGTACCGCCGATCCAGGGATGAAATGCCGGCATATATTGAAGAAATTGAGCAGGCAGAGTTAGAGGGTGTAAATATACACTTGCTCGCAGCGCCAGTAAAGATTCTGGCCGAAGACGGGCGCGTTGTTGGCATAGAATGCATCAAGATGGAATTGGGAGAGCCCGATGAAAGTGGCCGTCGCCGTCCTGTCCCCATAGAACGGTCTGAATTCACGATGGAAGTGGACAATGTGATCGTGGCTATCGGGCAGAAAGTGGATGATAAATCAATTCCTGAAAACCTTGAACGTACCCAATGGGGGACACTTTCTGTTGATCAGGTGACAATGAAGACAAGCGTCGATGGTATTTTCGCAGGGGGAGATGCAGTTTCCGGGCCTGCCAACATAATCGAGGCCATTGCCGCCGGCAAGGAAGCGGCCATTTCAATAGATCTTTACCTCAGCGGCGAAGATATCATTGAGGGAAGACCCAAACCGATTGAAAGGATTAAAGAAGTATCAAAAGAAGGTGTAGATAAAAAGCCCAGAGCAGTAATCCCTCATATCGATCCGTCGAAAAGGGATAGAAATACAGAGATTGAACTAAGTTTTGATAGAAATACGGCCATTGAGGAAGCAAAGAGGTGTCTTGTCTGCGAGTGTAAACAATGCATGAAAGAGTGTGAATTCCTCCGACGGTTTTGTGAAAGCCCGAAAGATTTTGCAGAGAACTTCATGGCTGGTGAATTTACCAAAAAGCCCCATGGACCATTTTGTTGTAATTTCTGTGATCTGTGCCAGAAAATTTGCCCCGAAGACTTAAATGTAGCTCGTTTGTGTCTTGAGGCCCGAAGGACGCTCAAAGACGAAGGGGTTGTTCCTCTTGGCGGGCACAAACTGGTGCTGAAAGATCAGGAATTCGCACAATCCGATGCCTTTGCCATGACGCTTCCAAACCCTGAAAAGAAAAAAGTCCGTAGAATTTTCTTCCCCGGTTGCCATCTTTCTGCATACAGGCCGTCACTGGTTATGGAAACCTACGAGTGGCTCAGGAAAAAGGACCCGGATACCGGGATTATATTGAAATGCTGTGGCGCTCCAACCAATAACACCGGTTTTATGACAGATTTTGAAAAAATGATCGACGAATTGGAAACTGAAGTCGCAAGCCTGGGCGCTGAAGAGATCATCCCGGCCTGCCCCAACTGTTTCAGGGTGATGAGCCGTTTTTCATCCAAACTCAACCCCAAGTCTTTGTATGAAGTGATATGGAATGATTGGGATGAAGGCGTAATCAATACTGCTAAAGGTAGCATCTTCTCTCTTCACGATCCCTGTGCTGGTAGATTTCAGACAGGCCCTCATGATTATGTTAGACAACTGATAAAATGGACGGGCGCAGAGATAGAAGAGATGGAGCACAACAGAGAAGATACCCGATGTTGCGGAATGGGCGGTATGGTTGCATTCACCTCCCCTGAGCTGGCGGGGACAATAACGAAAAAGAGGGTCGAAGAAGCATCCCACGATCTGCTGACATACTGCGCCACATGTCAGGGAGCGCTTTCAGCTCAAAAAACGACACTTCACCTTCTTGATCTGATCTTTAATCCTAACTGGAGGGAAGACAAAGACCTGCCTCCAAACAAACCTCCTGTTAAGAAAGAAAATCAGATCTCTCTTAAAAAGCAATTGATGGAGAAATACAGTGACGATGTGTAGCAATGGGCAATGGATTCGGTTGAAAGCAAGGATATTGGCTTGTAGCAGTTTAACGTTTTGGAAAGACGTAACCGAATCGGAAGAGCCTAAACAGTTACCTTCTTTTAAATTATTTTGCCGTTAATTATTTTGCCAATGCATACCCTGCAATTTCTTCAGCAGAATAACAACGATTTGTCTGTAAAAACCTTTTAATCACGAACCCGAGAATTCCGAAACAAGTCTTTCTCTTAAGCCCGTCAGAATTTTCTGTTTGGCAGGCCCCTGTTTTCCGGGATATTTTTTAGTTTTTTCCCAATCCGGATTGAATACCAGGTCAAGGACATGCACGGAGGGTTTACCCACCATGGCAAAGGTGTTTCGGCAGGCAGCACAATAGGAGAGCACATCGTTGGGCAGCTCTTTTACTCTGGACTTGATTACCTGCATATTGAATTTGAAGTCCGCATAGGCAATCAGTCCGCCCATCCCGCAACAACGGGTCTTTTTCCCTGAATTTTTTATTTCTTCAATATGATAGCCTAACTCTTTGGCTATTGTTCTCACACTTTCCTGGACATCGACATCATACCTGGCCTTACACGAGTCATGTAGTGAAAATTTCTTCCCGGGCCAGACAAATGTTTTTTCCGGAAGTCCATGCTCGGCAATAACTTCATAGATTGAAGTGGTTTGGATATGAGACGCTTCTTCCTGCAAGAGATGTTTACAATCGGGGCAGCATACGATCAATTCGGAGGCGCCATGCTTATCCATTTCCTTTGTAAGATTGCCCATCGCCTTTTCAAAACGGTTTTTATCTCCGATTTGATGTAACGGCGCCGCACAGCATCTTAGAAGGATCCCTGTTCCAGGAAGCTTTTCCAGAAGGTAATCATACGTCTTCATGACCAAATCCGGAGAGTAGGAAGAAAGGCCACACCCAGGGAAGAAAAACCTTTTGCATTCGCTGCCATCCGGCGGTGGAAGGGTTAAAGCATAGACATCCGACTCAATCCACTCTTGCTCATCAAGCACTGCCTTGTGCCTGGGCATGGGGCCTGACCCCTCCTCCACCATCCTTTCTCGGACTTCCAGGCACATCTGCCCTATGTCCAGGTGTTCGGGGCAGACCTTTTCACACAAACCGCAAAGATTGCAGGAATAAGGGACCACAGGATTTTCTTTAAACTCACCGTTCCTGAATTTCTCAGCCAGATCGGCGCCCGTTTCGCAATAATTTTTCATGAACTGGCAAAAATGCACGGAAAGACATTTTTTACATTGTTTCTCAGTACATTTCTCATAAATCTCATCAATGATGCTTATAGCTGGTTCCACCTTTACTACCTCATTTCTTTGGCCCTGACTTGTTATAATCGGAGCACGTTTCAAAAAAAATTACCAAGAGTCCTGGTATTTGCTCTAAATAGTCAACTACAACCCCTCGAAGGGGTGGCTTGCAATTGACCCTAAAAGGGTCTCTGTCTGAAGATTATTCACCACAGAGGCTCACAGAGAACACAGAGTGAATCTTTTTGTTGTTTGTCGGGAGGAGACGACAAACAAAAAACAATCAGTAGCTCGTTCACTGTTGATCCTACCGGCTGCTGGTATGAGTTGTTTATAGAGAATCGGCATCTCCCGATTCTCTATAATATCAGTCCTCTCTGCGAACTCTGCGCCTCTA